>NZ_JAOCEW010000004.1:0-194341 GCF_029841665.1 Stenotrophomonas sp. GD03819 | reverse complement strand
GACTACGAACCCTACCTGGCGTTCTGCGCCGACGAGGAAACGATGCGCACCCTCGGTGGCGTGCAGCCGCCTTCGGTGGCCTGGCGCGGCTTCTGCAGCCTGGCCGGCGCCTGGCAGCTGTTCGGCTTCTCGATGTTCAGCGTGATCGAGAAATCCAGCGGTGACTGGATCGGGCGCATGGGTCCCTGGCAACCGCAGGACTGGCCCGGTACCGAGGTCGGCTGGGGCATCCGCCATGCCAGCTGGGGCAGGGGCTATGCGCCGGAAGCTGCGGTCGCCGCGATCGACTGGGCGTTCGACACGCTCGGGTGGGATGAGGTGATCCACACCATCGCCGAGAACAACGACAACTCGCGGGCGGTCGCGCGCAAGCTCGGCAGCACGATGCTGCGCATGGGGGAGCTGCCAGCGCCGTACAACGACAAGCCGATGCAGATCTGGGGCCAGTCGCGCGAGCAGTGGCGGCAGCGCCGTTGACGGTTGTAGAGCCGAGCCCACGCTCGGCTGCCGTTCGCCAAATGCAGCCGAGCATGGGCTCGGCTCTACAGATTGTCCGCATGCTGCACCCGCGCTTGGCATTCACCGGCGCGCTTGCCAGACTGCACGCAGCCGGCCGCCGGCCGGATGTGATGGAGCAGGCAATGGTGGAAGCGCGCGTCCCGCTGACGGTGCACGGCATGTCGGTCTCGGGCAATTGCCACAAGGTCCGCCTGCTGCTGGAGCAGCTCGGCAGCCGTTACCGCTGGGTGGAGGTGGACAGCGCCCACGGCCAGACGCATACCCCCGAATTCCTGGCGCTCAACCCGAACGCCAAGGTGCCGCTCATCGTCCGCGACGATGGCCGCGTGTTGACCGAATCCAACGCGATCCTGTTCTGGCTGGCCGAAGGCACGCCGTACCTGCCCACCGATGGCTGGGAGCGCGCGCAGGCGTTGAGCTGGATGTTCTTCGAGCAGTACACGCACGAGCCGTGCGTGGCAGTGGCGCGCTTCATCCGCGGCTGGACCGCCCCCGATTCGCCGCGCCGCGCCGAACTGCCGCGCCTGCATGAACGCGCCGCCACCGCGCTGGCGGTGATGGAGCAGCACCTGCGCCAGGCGCAATGGTTCACCGGCAGCGGATACGGCATCGCCGATATCGCCCTGTTTGCCTATACCGATGTGGCGGGCGAGGGCGGTATCAGCCTGGAGCCGTTCCCGGAAGTTCGCGCCTGGCTGCAGCGCGTGCGTGAGCAGCCGCGCTTCCTGCCGATGCCGGCGGTGACCGCCGAAGTGCGCTCGCGATTCGAGGCCGCGTGACTCTCACCAAGGTAACCCCCACAGGGTAGCGCCGGGCCATGCCCGGCGGAATGCAACAACGACACGGAGGGTGTTCGATGTTCGCTGTGGTTCCAGATCCAATTCCCGCACGCATGCGCGTGCTCAACCGCGCCGAAGTGTGCGACGTCAACTTCCTCGATGCGGTGCGTGGCTGGCGCGGCACCCCGCGCCAGCGCCCGGCGCCGGATGCGCCGATCCTGCCGGGCAGCACGCTCAGCGCTGCGGCCTTCGGTGAACTGTTCGATTCGCAGCTGGCCAGCCGTCAGCTGGACCTGATGGCACGCGTGCTGCGCGTGCAGAACAAGGTCTTCTACACCATCGGTTCCTCCGGCCATGAAGGCAATGCGCTGCTGGCGCGGGCCTGCCGGCATACCGATCCCGCCTTCCTGCACTATCGCTCCGGTGCCTTCATGGCCGAGCGTTCACGCCAGGTGCCGGGTATCGACCCGCTGCGCGATGCCGCTCTGTCCTTCGCCGCCAGCGCGGATGATCCGGCCAGCGGTGGCCGCCACAAGGTGTGGGGCAGCAAGCCATTGTGGGTGCTTCCGCAGACCTCGACGATTGCTTCGCACCTGCCGAAGGCGCTGGGCACCGCGCTGGCCATCGAGAGCGGCAAGCGGTTGGGGCAGGCGCTGCCGGTTCCCACCGATAGCATCGTGCTGTGCTCGTTCGGGGATGCCTCGGCCAACCATGCCACCGCGCAGACCGCGTTCAATACCGCGATGTGGTCGGCCTACCAGAAGCTGCCGGCGCCGATCCTGTTCGTCTGCGAGGACAACGGGCTGGGCATTTCGGTGAAGACACCGGACGGCTGGATTACCGAGCGCTTCAGCCGGCAGCCGGGGCTCGACTATTTCTTCGCCGATGGCCTGGACCTGGCCACCGGGCACGCCCAGGTGCAGGCCGCGGTGGAACATTGCCGGCGCACGCGGCGGCCGACCTTCCTGCATCTGCGTACCACGCGCCTGATGGGCCATGCCGGCACCGACTTTGAAGTGGAATGGCGCGCGCTGCCGGAGCTGTGCGCGGCCGAGGCGCAGGATCCGCTGCTGCGCTCGGCGCAGATCGCGATGGAATCGGGCTGGATGGATGCAGCCGCCATCGAAGTGGCCTACGAAACGATGCGCGCGCGCTGCATGGCGGCGGCCGCCGACGCCGAAGGCCACCCGACGCTGCAGTCGCTGCAGGAAGTGATGGCGCCACTGGCGCCGTACACACCATCGGCGGTGCAGGCTGAAGCGCGGCGCGAGGTGCCCGCCGAGATGCGCGAAGCGCTGTATGGCGGTGCGGAGACCCTGCCTGAGCGGCAGGCGCCACGGCACCTCGCCATCCAGATCAACCACGGCCTGCAGGAACTGCTGGCGAAGTATCCGCAGAGCCTGTTGTTCGGCGAGGACGTCGCGCAGAAGGGCGGTGTCTACACCGTCACCAAGGATCTGCTGCGCCGCTTCGGCCCACGCCGGGTGTTCAACACCCTGCTGGACGAGACCATGATCCTGGGCATGGCGCAGGGCCTGGCCAACATGGGCATGCTGCCGATTCCGGAGATCCAGTACCTGGCCTACCTGCACAACGCCATCGACCAGGTGCGCGGCGAAGCGTGTTCGTTGCAGTTCTTCTCCAATGACCAGTACCGCAATCCGATGCTGGTGCGGGTGGCCGGGCTGGGCTACCAGAAGGGCTTCGGTGGCCACTTCCACAACGACAATTCAATCACGGCGCTGCGCGACATTCCCGGCCTGATAGTCGGTTGCCCGTCGCGTGGCGACGATGCGGTGATGATGCTGCGCACGCTGGCGGCGCTGGCCCGGGTGGATGGGCGTGTGGCGGTGTTCCTGGAGCCGATCGCGCTGTACATGAGCAAGGACCTGCATGAGCCGGGCGATGGCCAGTGGCTGTTCGACTACCCGGCCCAGGGCCAGGCGCTGGTACCGGGCGAGGGGCGGGTCTATGCGCCGGAGGCAGGCGACCTGGTGGTCTACACCTATGGCAACGGCGTGCCGATGGCGCTGCGCGCGGCGCGGGCGATCGAGCAGCAGCTGGGCTGGCAGGTTCGGGTGGTCGACCTGCGCTGGCTGGTGCCACTGGATGCGGGCTTCATCGCCAGCCAGGCGGCCAGTGCACGGCGGGTGCTGGTGCTGGACGAGGGCCGCCACAGTGGCGGGGTGGGCGAGGGCGTGGTGACCGCACTGGTCGAGGCCGGTTTCGGCCACCTGCCGCTGCGCCGGGTCTGCGGTGCCGATACCTATACCCCGCTGGCGGGGGCAGCAATGTTCGGGCTTCCAAGCGACAATGCGGTGATTGGCGCCGCCCTTGAACTGGCGCAGGAACCTTGATGCATGTGTGGATTGGCGGGAATGTTGTTGCCGGCGCCTGTGGCGTCGGCCGAGGTGCTGCAGGCGCAGGTCCTGGCCATGGGCGAGGCGCTGCACCACCGCGGGCCGGATGATGGCGGCAGCTGGGCCGATGCCGGGGCAGGCATCGCGCTGGCGCACCGTCGGCTGAGCATTCTCGACCTGTCGCCGCTGGGCCACCAGCCGATGGCCTCGTCCGATGGTCGCTACGTGATGGCCTACAACGGCGAGGTCTACAACTTTGCCGCCCTGCGTGCCGAACTGGAGCCGCTGGGGCATGCCTTCCGTGGTCACTCCGACACCGAGGTGCTGCTGGCAGCGATCCTGCAATGGGGCATCGAGGACACCCTGCAGCGCTGCAACGGCATGTTCGCCATCGCGCTGTGGGACCGCCAGCAGCAGTGCCTGTGGCTGGCCCGCGATCGTGTTGGCAAGAAGCCGCTGTACTACGGCTGGGCCGGTGACACCCTGGTGTTCGGTTCCGAACTGAAGGCGCTGTGGCAGCACCCGGCGTTCGACAACGACATCGACCGCGACGCACTGACCCTGTTGCTGCGGTTGGACTACATTCCGGCCCCGCACAGCATCCACCAGCGCTGCTACAAGCTGATGCCGGGCCGCGTGCTGCGCCTGGATGCCGAAGCCGTCGCGGCGGGTGCATCGGCGCATCGCCCGGAACAGGCGCAGCGTCCGTACTGGGATGCGCGGGCACGCATGCAGGCGGCGCTGGCCGCGCCGTTCCAGGGCCGCATCGAAGAGGCCGAGGAACAGCTGGACGGGCTGCTGCGCGACGCAGTGGCGCTGCGCATGGTGGCCGACGTGCCGGTGGGGGTGTTCCTGTCCGGCGGCACCGATTCATCGCTGGTGGCCGCGCTGATGCAGGCACAGAGCGGTCAGCCGGTGCACAGCTTCAGTATCGGCTTCACTGGTTCGGGCCACGACGAGGCGCCGCTGGCCAAGGAACTGGCCGCGCATCTGGGCTGTGACCACACCGAACTCTACGTCAGCGGTGCCGATGCACTGGCGGTGGTGCCGCAGTTGCCGGCAATGTTCGACGAACCCTTCGCTGATGCCTCGCAGGTGCCGACCGCGCTGGTCGCCCGCCTGGCGCGGCAGGGCGTAACCGTCGCGCTGTCCGGCGATGGTGGTGACGAGCTGTTCTTCGGCTATACCCGCTATGTGCGCGCGCTGCGCAACTGGCAGATGCTGGGCCGCGTGCCAGGGCCGCTGCGGCGTTGGATGGGCGCGCGCTCCCAGCAGCAGGGCGAGGCCTCGCGTACCGGCGGCCTGGCCGCGCTGTTGGCCGAGTCCGGCGCGCGTGGCATCGGTGACGTGTACCGCAACCGGATTTCGCGCTGGCGCGACCCGACGGCGGCAGTGCCGGGCGCGCAGGCTGCCGGCAGCTTCTACGACCTGGCCGATCCGTTGCACGGCGCCGGCACACCGGCCGACGCGATGATGCTGGCCGATTACGTGACCTACCTGCCGGATGACCTGCTGTGCAAGGTCGACCGCACCTCGATGGCAGTCAGCCTGGAGGCACGCGCGCCGCTGCTGGACTGGCGCGTTGCCGAGTTCGCCTGGTCGCTGCCGCTGGGCTTCAAGCGCAGCGAAACCACCAGCAAGGTGCTGCTCAAGCGCGTTCTTGGCCGCTACGTGCCGCAGTCGATGGTGCACCGGCCCAAGCGCGGGTTCGGTGCGCCGGTCAGCGACTGGCTGAAGGGCGACCTGCGGCCGTGGGCCGAAGACCTGCTGCAGCCGGCTCGCCTGGAGCGCGAAGGCGTGTTGTCGGCGGCGGCGGTGCAGCCGCTGTGGCAGCAGTTCCTGGGCGGCCAGCGCAAGTGGCATACCCACCTGTGGAACGTGCTGATGTTCCAGGCTTGGCAGGCGCATTGGCGGCAGGTGCGGGCCGGCGTGACCGGCGGCTGATCTTCACCGGACGGCACGGGCCCGGCGTCTAGGCTGGGCCTCCCGCACCGTGAGGAGTATGTCCCTATGTCCGTCCCCACCATCGCCGTGTTCGTCGGCAGCCTGCGCAAGGAGTCCTGCAACCGCAGGCTGGCCCATGCGCTGGAGAAGATCGCTGGCAACCGCGCGCGCTTCCAGTACGTGCAGATCGGCGATCTCCCGCTCTACGACCAGGATTTCGATGGCCAGTACCCGCCGCAGGGCACCCGGCTGAAGGATCAGGTGCGTGCCGCTGACGCGGTGCTGTTCGTGACCCCTGAATACAACCGGTCCGTGCCCGGCGTACTGAAGAACGCCATCGATATCGGCTCCCGCCCGTATGGCGACAGCGCGTTTTCCGGCAAGCCGGCGGCGGTGATCGGCGCCTCCATCGGCCAGATCGGCACCGCCGTGGCCCAGCAGCACCTTCGCAACAGCCTGGCCTTCCTGGACATGCACGTGCTCGGCCAACCCGAGGCGTTCATCCATTTCAAGGACGGCCTGATCGATGCCGACGGCACGGTCCACAACGAAGGCACGCAGAAGTTCCTGCAGGGCTATGTGGACCGGTTCCTGGCGCTGATCGCGGTTCACGTCAAGGGCGATTGACGCCAGCGGTTGCCACCCCCATCTGCGATAATGCCCGCTCGGGTGCCGCAACGGCGCCCGTCGCAGGCAGTGCGACGCCCCCACGCCAATCTGGCCAGGCACCGGCGGATATCCCCCGTTTCTCCACGGCTTATCCACAGGCTTGTCCATGGCCGCCGGGGTCGGCGCATGCCTACACTCGTCCGGCCCACTTTTGCAGGAAACACCGCAGCATGTCCGCTCGCCCCGGCTTCCGTTCCAACCGCAGAGAGCGCGGTGATGGCTTCGATCGCGATCGCGACGAATCGCGCATCGACCAGTTGCGGGTACCGCCCCATTCGGTGGAAGCCGAGCAGGCGGTGCTGGGTGGCCTGATGCTGGCCCCGGAGGCCTATGACCGGGTCAATGACCAGCTGACCGAAGGCGATTTCTACCGCCGCGACCACCAGATGATCTACCGCGCGATCCGTGAGCTGTCCGAGCGCGAGCGGCCGTTCGATGCGGTGACCCTGGGCGAGTGGTTCGAATCACAGGGCAAGATGGAACTGGTGGGCGATGGTGCCTATCTGATCGAGCTGGCCAGTACCACGCCGTCGGCGGCCAACATCGTGGCCTACGCCGAGATCGTGCGTGACAAGGCGGTGCTGCGGCAGCTGATCCAGGTGGGCACCGACATCGTCAACGATGGTTTCCAGCCTGAGGGCCGTGAGAGCAGCGAGCTGCTGGCATCGGCGGAAAAGAGCGTGTTCGCCATCGCCGAACAGGGCGCACGCGGCCGTACCGATTTCGTGGCGATGCCCGGTGCACTGAAGGATGCCTTCGAAGAGCTGCGCAGCCGCTTCGAGAACGGCGGCAACATCACCGGTCTGCCGACCGGCTACAACGATTTCGATGCGATGACCTCCGGTCTGCAGCCGACCGACCTGATCATCCTGGCTGCGCGCCCGGCCATGGGCAAGACCACCTTTGCGCTGAACATCGCCGAGTACGCGGCGATCAAATCGAAGAAGGGCGTGGCGGTGTTCTCGATGGAAATGTCGGCATCGCAGCTGGCGATGCGCCTGATTTCCTCCAACGGCCGCATCAACGCGCAGCGCCTGCGTACCGGCCAGCTGGAAGACGAGGACTGGAGCCGCGTCACCAGTGCGATCAAGATGCTGAAGGAAACCAAGATCTTCATCGACGATACGCCGGGCGTGTCGCCGGAAGTGCTGCGTTCCAAGTGCCGCCGCCTCAAGCGCGAGCACGACCTGGGCCTGGTGGTGATCGACTACCTGCAGCTGATGAGCGTGCCGGGCAACAGCGAAAACCGCGCGACCGAAATCTCGGAGATCTCGCGTTCGCTGAAGGGCCTGGCCAAGGAACTGCACGTGCCGGTGATCGCGCTGTCGCAGCTCAACCGCTCGCTGGAAACACGTACCGACAAGCGCCCGGTGATGGCCGACCTTCGCGAATCGGGCGCAATCGAGCAGGACGCGGACATGATCGTCTTCATCTACCGCGACGATTACTACAACAAGGAGAATTCGCCGGACAAGGGCCTGGCCGAGATCATCATCGGCAAGCACCGTGGTGGCCCGACCGGTTCGTGCAAGCTGAAGTTCTTCGGCGAATACACCCGCTTCGACAACCTGGCCCACGATTCGGTCGGCTCGTTCGAGTAACAGGCGTGCCGGCCGCTGGCCGGCAATCTCCTCCTGGCCGGCAAACCATTCGAAACACCAAACGTCCGTATGTGGCGTGTAAATGACATGTAACGCGACGCTTCTACGATTCCGCCGCTGCTGCCCTTCGACGCCGCCCTTCGGCGTCCAGCGTGCCCGAGGAATCCGCCCCCATGCCGTCCCACGCTCCGCTCCGCCGCAATCTGCTGGCCCTGCTGGTCTGTGCTTCGCTGCCGTCGCTGGCTGTCGCTGAAACCGCCCCCGCCATCGACACACCGTCGGCCACCACCCTCGATTCGATCTCGGTGATCGGCCGCGGCGAAGCCCGCCAGGTGCAGCGTGTGACCGCCGAGGACATGAAGATCCTGCCGCCGGGTGCCAACCCGCTGAAGCTGCTGGCCAGCAAGCCGGGCGTGCACTTCGAATCGGCTGATGCCACCGGCGCCTACGAATGGTCCACCAGCATCAGCCTGCGTGGTTTCAACCAGAACCGCCTGGGCTACACCCTCGATGGCATCCCGCTGGGCAACATGGCCTACGGCAACAGCAACGGCCTGCACATCAGCCGCGCGGTGATCAGCGAGAACCTGGGCGGTGCCGAAGTCTCCACCGGCATTGGCGCGCTGGGTACGCCGTCCACCAGCAACCTTGGCGGCGTGTTCCAGTTCTACTCGATCGATCCGTCCACCGAATATGGCGTGGTTCTGGCACAGGGCTTTGGCAGCGACAACGCGCGCCGCAGCTATGCGCGCCTCGATACCGGCGAGCACCAGGGCTTTGCGGCCTACCTGTCCGGCGCATACTCGGAAGGCGACAAGTGGAAGGGCAAAGGCTCGCAGGAGCTGAAGCAGTTCAACGGCAAGGCCACCTACAACTTCGGAACGGACAGCAGGATTACCGCGCTGTTCAACGCCTCGCGCCGCGTCGAGGCCGATTACCAGGACCTGTCGCTGGAGATGATCGATCGTCTCGGCTGGGACTGGGACAACTACGCGCCGGACTGGAACCGTGCCGTGGCCGCTGCACGCGGCACGTTCAGCGGCGGCGTCAACAGCCCGTGGGATGCGTACTACTCCGGCCACGGCCTGCGCAATGACGACCTGTCCAGCATCGCCGGCGATTTCGGCCTGAACGAGTCGATGCGCCTGAAGGTCAACGTCTACAACCACAGCAACCGTGGCCAGGGCCACTGGTTCAGCCCGTCCAATCCGTCCAACCCGGGTACCAGCCGCGAGATCCCGATCTCGATCCGCACCACCGAGTATGCGATCGACCGCACCGGTGTGACCTCTGCGTTCACTTGGAACGTGGCGGGCCACGAGCTGGAAGCGGGCCTGTGGTACGAGGACAACGGCCACAGCGTGCAGCGCAACTTCTATTACATCGACGGCCCGATCACCGACGATTTCTTCCTGCGTAATCCGGACCAGCGCGTGTGGCACCAGCGCTACACCACCATCACCCGCCAGTTCTATGTGCAGGACCGTTTCCGCCTGTTCGATGACCGTCTGACCATCGACATCGGTGCGAAGTCGCCGCACACCCGCACCCGCGTGCGCACACCGCTGGGCAGCTATGCCAACAACAGCAGCCTGACCTCGAAGAAGGGCTTCCTGCCGCAGGCCGGCTTCAACCTCAAGCTCAACGAAGGCAACGAGATCTTCGGTTCGTTCGCCAAGAACATCGCGGCCTATGCACTGGGCGTGGGCAGTCCGTTCAACGTGCCGCAGGCCGCGTTCGATGCCAGCGCGAAGAGCCTGAAGCCGGAACAGTCGCGCACCCTCGAACTGGGCTGGCGCGGCTACGGCCAGGGCTATGAAGCCTCGGTGGCGGTGTATGACGTGAAGTTCGACAACCGCCTGCTGGCCATCGCGCAGTGCGTGGGCATCCTCGGTTGCCCGGCGCTGTTCTCCAACGTCGGTTCGGTGACCAGCCGCGGTGCCGAGGCGACCCTGCAGTTGAAGCCGATGCAGGACCTGACCTGGTCCAATGCGCTGTCGTGGAATGACAGTACCTACGACAACGACTACGTGAACAACGGCGTGGTGCCGACCCGCGGCAAGACGACCGTCGACACACCGGAGTGGATGTTCGCCAGCACCCTGGCCTGGACCCCGGGCCCGTGGGACCTGCGACTGGCCGCCAACCATGTCGGCAAGCGTTACGTGACCTATACCAACGATGTGTCGGTGCCGAGCTACTGGCTGGTCAATGCGTCGGTGGCCTATGACTTCGGCACGCTCGGCCCGGCACAGAACCTGACCGTGGCGCTTAACCTGACCAACCTGACCGACAAGCGTTACCTGTCTTCGATCAACACCAACGGCACCTACGCCGCCGACCCGACCCGCAGCCTGGCGACCATGCAGGTCGGCGCGCCGCGGCAGGTGATGGCCACCGCCACCGTGCACTTCTGATGCGCGGGCCTGTCGATCCGGAAAGCCGTCGTCGCCTGTTGCGCATGGCGTGGCAGGGCGCGGGGGCGGCGATCGCACTGGCGGCGATGCCGGGGCTGGCCACGGCCGGCCCACGGCCGCGGCTGGGGCGTGATCCGTTCACCCTCGGTGTCGCCGCCGGTGATCCGGATCCGCAGGGTGCAGTGCTGTGGACGCGGCTCGCGCCGGACCCGCTCAACGGCGGCGGCATGCCGTCGCGGGCGGTGCCCGTGCGCTGGTTCGTGGCCGAAGACCCCGGCATGCGCCGGCTGGTGCAGCGGGGCGTTGCTGCGGCTGTGCCGGAGCTGGCCCATTCGGTACATGTGGAGGTCAACGGCCTGCGTCCCGGCCGCGATTATTACTATCGTTTCGCCTGCGACGGCGATGAGGAAAGCGTGGTCGGCCACTTCCGCACCGCGCCGCTGCTGGACACGCAGTTGCAGCAGTTGCGGTTGGCGCTGTGTACCTGCCAGGCGTGGAACAGCGGCTACTACCCGGTGCTGCGTGACATCGCGCAGAGTGATGTCGACTTGGTGCTGCATGCCGGCGACTACCTGTATGAATACAGCCCGCTGCAGAACGCGCGTGGCAGCACGCTGGATGCGGCGCGGTTCAGTGGCGAGACGGTGAGCCTGGAACGTTACCGTGACCAGTACGCGCTGTACAAACTCGATCCCGATCTGCAGGCCGCGCACGCCGCACACGCGTTCGCGGTGATCTGGGATGACCACGAAGTGCAGAACGATTACTCCGGCATCCACCCGGAGAAGCCCGGCGTCTCAATGGAGGATTTCATCATCCGCCGCGCGGCCGCGTATCGTGCGTTCTACGAGCACCTGCCGATGCGCAGCACGCCTGCGGGCAACGGTGGCCTGCGCGTGCATCGGCGCCTGCGTTACGGCGATCTTGCACAGCTGACGCTGCTCGACTGCCGCCAGTTCCGCCCGGCCAATCCCTGCGGTGTGGGCGAGTCACCGCGCTGCGAGGCGGCGCTGGATCCGCGCATGAGCATGCTCGGCACGGGCCAGGAGGCGTGGTTCGCGCAGTCGATGGCCGCCGCGCAGGGCACGCGCTGGAACGTGGTGGTGCAGCAGCTGCTGATGGCGCAGCTGCGGCTGGATGGTGGCACGCCGCGCGAGCGCTTCTGGAACGACGCCTGGGATGGTTATCCGGCGGCTCGCAACCGCCTGCTGCAGGCGATGCAGGCGGGCGGGCAGGGCAATGCCATCGTGCTGGGCGGTGACTGGCATTCCACCTTCGTCAACGACCTGAAACTGGATTTCGACGCGGCCAGTGCGCCGGTCGTGGCGACCGAATTCATCGCCCCGGCGATCAGCAGCGGCGGCGACGATACGCCGTATGGTCCGTATTACGGGCCATCGATACCGCGGAACCCGCATATCCGCTATTTCGATGGCGACCGCCGTGGCTGGTGGAAGCTGCAGCTGAACCGGCAGACCGTTGAGGCGGAGCTGCGCTTCGCCGACAGCGTGCTGCGTGCGGATGCCGCAGTGCGCACCGCGGCGCGCTTCCAGGTGACCCACGGCCGCCCGGGCGCAGTGCAGCTCCTGTAGAGCCGAGCCCACGCTCGGCTGCTTCTGGAAAGCCGAGCGCAGGCTCGGCTCTACAACGGCGGTGGACCGGTTTCATCGCCCCCAGCCCGGTTTCGTCGCAAACCGTTTGTGCGTGGCAAGGGCAGGGCGCCAAGGTGTCCGCAGGCGGCAAGGTGCCGCCACAAGGAGACCGTGATGAAGACCCTGTTCGCGCTCGGTGTGTGGTGCCTGCTGTTCGTGCTGTGCTGGCCGCTGGCGATCCTCGCCCTGATCGCCTGGCCGTTCGTCTGGCTGCTGAGCCTGCCGTTCCGACTGGTCGGCATCACCTTCTCGGCGCTGTGTGCGTTCCTGCGTGCGCTGTTCATGTTGCCGGCACGGT
Organism: Stenotrophomonas sp. GD03819; assembly: GCF_029841665.1. Taxonomy (NCBI): domain Bacteria; kingdom Pseudomonadati; phylum Pseudomonadota; class Gammaproteobacteria; order Lysobacterales; family Lysobacteraceae; genus Stenotrophomonas; species Stenotrophomonas sp. GD03819. The sequence continues at coordinate 182,102 of NZ_JAOCEW010000004.1, read as the reverse complement.
TGCTCGGCGGCCGGGCGGTGGCGGCATGAGGGCCGTGTTGCTGATGGGCCTGGTCCTGTTGTCAGGCCCGGTGCTGGCCACACCGCCCGCGCCGCCATCGGCGTGGCTGGAGCGCCAGCAGGCAGCCGGTGCCGACGAGGCGAATGCTGCGGGGGCGACGGCTTCGAAGGTGCCGGAGGCCAAGGCGCACTGCCGGGTCACGAAGGAATGGAAGGTTGGCGAGACGGTGGTGCAGCACAGGGTCTGTGACGATCCGCCGAAGAAGCCAGCTGAAAAGGTGTAGCGCCGAGCCCATGCTCGGCTGGGCCTTCACGGACCACCAATTGCGCAGCCGAGCGTGGGCTCGGCTCTACACCAGGGCAGCCAACAAAAAACCCCGCCGAAGCGGGGTTCTTCTTCTGCAGGTGAGTGCCGACCAACGGTCGGCACCTACCATGATGCAGATCAGTTCGCCTTGTGGATGGCGCGCTTGCTGACCGCCATCGCCGCGTCGTGGATCACTTCCGACAGCGACGGGTGGGCGTGGCAGATGCGGGCCAGATCATCGGCCGAGCCGCTGAACTCCATGGTCAGCACGCCTTCGTGCACCAGCTCGGAGACGTTGGCGCCGACCAGGTGCATGCCGAGGATGCGATCGGTTTCGGCATGGGCCAGGATCTTCACGAAGCCTGCCGGCTCGATCATCGCCACGGCGCGGCCGTTGGCGGCGAACGGGAAGCTGCCGGCCTTGTACGGAATGCCCTCGGCCTTCAACTGGGCCTCGGTCTTGCCGACCCACGCCAGTTCCGGCTCGGTGTAGATGACCCACGGGATGGTGTCGAAGTTGACGTGGCCCGGCAGGCCGGCGATCAGCTCAGCCACCGCGATGCCTTCCTCGAAGCCCTTGTGCGCCAGCATCGGGCCGCGCACGCAGTCGCCGACCGCCCACACGCCATTGACGCCGGTGTGGCAGTGCGCATCGACTTCGATCTGGCCGCGCTCGTTGACCTTCACGCCGGTGCCTTCGGCCAGCAGGCCCTTGGTGGCGGCGCGACGGCCGACGGCCACCAGCAGCTTGTCCACGGTCAGGGTCTTTTCGCCTTCGCTGTCGGTGTAGGTGACAACGACTTCCTTCTTCTTGCCCTTGCCGATGATCTCGGTCTTGGAGACCTTGGCACCGAGGCGGATGTCCAGGCCCTGCTTCTTGAATTCCTTGGCAGCGGTCTTGGCCACTTCGGCGTCGGCCACGGCCAGGAACTCCGGCAGTGCTTCCAGGATGGTGACTTCGGCGCCCAGGCGCTTCCACACGCTGCCCAGTTCCAGGCCGATCACGCCGGCGCCGATCACCGCCAGGCGGTTCGGCACTTCGGTGAAGTCCAGGCCGCCGACGTTGTCGACGATGGTCTCGCCGTCGAACTTGGCGAACGGCAGTTCGATCGAGTCCGAACCGGCCGCGATGATGACGTTGGTACCCTTCAGCTCGACGATGGAACCGTCATGCTGGGTGACCTTGACCACGTTGCCCGGCTGCAGCTCGCCGAAGCCATAATAGGCGGCGACCTTGTTGGCCTTGAACAGCATGCCGATGCCGCCGGTGAACTGCTTGACGATCTTGTCCTTGCGGCCAATCATCGCCTCGACGTCGATCTTGGCATCCTTGAAGCTGATGCCGTGGTCGCCAAAGATGTGGCCCATGTTCCAGAACTGGCGCGAGGAATCCAGCAGCGCCTTGGACGGGATGCAGCCCACGCGCAGGCAGGTGCCGCCGAGGGCCGGCTTGCCGTCCTTGCCCAGCGCTGCGTCGATGCAGGCGGTCTTCAGGCCCAGCTGGGCCGCGCGGATGGCAGCGTGGTAACCGGCCGGGCCGGCACCGATGACGACGACGTCGAATTGTTCAGCCATTGAATTATTCCTTGATGCATTACCAGAACCCCTCCGCGCAGGCGCGGAGGGGCGGGAGGTGTCTTACAGGCCGAACAGCATGCGGCCCGGGTTTTCCAGCTGGTTCTTGATGTCCACCAGGAACTGCACCGAATCCTTGCCGTCGATGATGCGGTGGTCGTACGACAGCGCCAGGTACATCATCGGCGCGATCACGACCTGGCCGTTCTGGGCGATCGGACGCTCCTTGATGGCGTGCATGCCCAGGATGGCGCTCTGCGGCGGGTTGATGATCGGGGTCGACAGCAGCGAACCGAAGGTGCCGCCGTTGGTCACGGTGAAGGTGCCGCCCTGCAGTTCTTCCAGGCTCAGCTTGCCGTCACGGGCCTTCTTGGCGTAGTCGGCGATGGTCTTCTCGATGTCGGCGAACGACATGCGCTCGACGTTGCGCAGCACCGGCGTGACCAGGCCCTTCTCGGTCGACACGGCGATCGAGATGTCCGAGTAGCCGTGATAGATGATGTCGTCGCCGTCGATCGAGGCGTTGACCAGCGGGAAGCGCTGCAGGGCATTGGCCGCGGCCTTCACGAAGAAGCTCATGAAGCCCAGCTTGATGCCGTGTGCCTTGACGAACTCGTCCTGCAGTTCCTTGCGCGCCGCCGAGACCTTGGACAGGTCGACTTCGTTGAAGGTGGTCAGCATGGCGGTGGAGTTCTTCGACTCCATCAGGCGCTCGGCGATGCGCTTGCGGATGCGGGTCATCGGCACGCGTTCTTCCGGACGTGCGCCACCGGCCTTGCCGGCGCCGCCGTTGCGGGCGAAGTTGACGATGTCTTCCTTGGTCACCGCGCCGCGACGGCCGGTGCCGTCGACGTCGGCCGGGTTCACGCCTTCGGTGATGGCGGTGAAGCGGGCGCCCGGCGGCAGGGCGTCGGCGGCCGACTTGGCAGCCGGGGCCGGAGCGGCGGCTGCGGCCGGAGCAGCGGCGGCCGCCGGAGCGGCTTCAGCAGCCGGAGCCGGGGCAGCAGCCACGGCGCCTTCTTCGATGATCGCCACGACCTGGCTGGAGGTCACGGTATCGCCTTCCTTGAACTTGATTTCCTTGAGCACGCCGTCGACCGGCGACGGCACTTCCAGGACGACCTTGTCGGTTTCCAGGTCAAGCAGGTTTTCGTCGCGCTTGACGGCGTCGCCCACCTTCTTGTGCCAGGTGGCGATGGTGCCGTCGGCGACGGATTCGGGCAGTACCGGGGCTTTGACTTCGGTGGCCATTGCGGGAGCTTCCTGGTTTGTCTTCTAAATAGGGGGAGGATTATTCAGCGAACGTGTCGTTGAACGGGTTGACCAGTGCGTCGGCGACCAGCTGCTGCTGTTCGCGGACGTGGTCAGCCATGTGACCGGCAGCCGGCGAAGCCGAACGTGCGCGACCGGCGTAGTGCAGGTTCTGGCCATCGGCCAGGCAGAACTGCAGGTGGTGGCGGATCTGGTACCACGCACCCTGGTTCTGCGGTTCTTCCTGCGTCCACACCACGTCGGTGGCCTTGCCGTACTTCTTCAGTTCGGCAGCCAGCAGTGCACGTGGGAACGGATACAGCTGCTCCACGCGGATGATCGCCACGTCGTCCTGGCCACGCTTGGTCTGGTCTTCCAGCAGGTCGTAGTAGACCTTGCCCGAGCACAGCACCACGCGCTTGACTTTCTTGGCGTCCGCGCTGGCGTCGCCGATCAGGTGCTGGAACTCGCCATTGGCCAGCTCGTCCAGGGTCGACACGGCCAGCTTGTGGCGCAGCAGTGACTTCGGCGACATCACCACCAGCGGCTTGCGGGTGGTCATGTGCAGCTGGCGACGCAGCATGTGGAAGGCCTGCGCCGGGGTCGACGGCACGACAACCAGCATGTTCTCCAGCGCGCACAGCTGCAGGAAGCGCTCCAGGCGCGCCGAGCTGTGTTCCGGGCCCTGCCCTTCATAGCCATGCGGCAGCAGCAGGGTCAGGCCGGAAATACGGCCCCACTTGGCTTCACCGGCGGCGATGAACTGGTCGATCACCACCTGGGCGCCGTTGGCGAAGTCGCCGAACTGGCCTTCCCAGATGCACAGCGTGTTCGGATCGGTGGTGGAGAAGCCGTACTCGTAGGCCATCACCGCTTCTTCGCTCAGCAGCGAATCGATGACGGTGGCCTTCTCCGGCGAATCCACCAGCTGCCGCAGCGGCATGTAGTAGTTGTCGGTCTTCTGGTCGTGCAGGATCGCGTGGCGGTGCGTGAACGTACCGCGGCCCACGTCCTGGCCGACCAGGCGCAGTGCATGGCCTTCATCGAGCAGGGTGGCGTAGGCCAGGTTCTCGGCAAAGCCCCAGTCGCCCGGGATCTCGCCGGCGGCCATCTTGCGGCGGTCGTCGTAGACCTTGGCCACGCGCGAGTGCAGCTGCACGTCTTCGGGAATGGTGTTGATCAGCTTGGCCAGCTCGACCAGCTTGTTCTTCTCGACCTTGGTCGAGATCGGATCGGACAGCTTGCCTTCCAGCAGCTTCGGCCAATCGACGAACAGCGGGCTGGTCGGCGGGGTCTTCTCGACCTTGGCCAGCTCGGTGGTCACTTCACCGGCGTCCAGCTTCTCGCGGTAGGCATCGACCATCGCCTTGCCGGCGCCGGCGGCGATCACGCCCGCCTTTTCCAACTGCTCGGCGTACATCTCGCGGGTGGTGGCGTGCTTGCGGATCACCTGGTACATCAGCGGCTGGGTGATCGCCGGTTCGTCGGCCTCGTTGTGGCCCCAGCGGCGGTAGCACATCAGGTCGATGACCACGTCCTTGGCGAACTTCTGGCGGAACTCGAAGGCCAGCTGCGCGGCGAACACCACCGCTTCCGGATCATCGCCGTTCACGTGCAGCACCGGGGCGGCGATCATCTTCGCCACGTCGGTGGCGTAGCGCGTGGAACGCGTATCCAGCGGGTTGGAGGTGGTGAAGCCGACCTGGTTGTTGACCACGATGTGCACGGTGCCGCCGACGGCGAAGCCGCGGGCCTGCGACATCTGGAACAGCTCCATGACCACGCCCTGGCCGGAGAAGGCCGCGTCGCCGTGGATCAGGATCGGCATGACCTGCTTGCGGGCGGTGTCCTTGCGGCGCTCCTGGCGCGAACGCACGGAACCGGCCACGACCGGGTCGGCGATTTCCAGGTGCGACGGGTTGAACGCCAGCGCCAGGTGCACCGGGCCGCCTTCGGTGGCGACGTCGGCCGAGAAGCCCATGTGGTACTTCACGTCACCGGCCGAGGCGTGCTCGTCGTGCTCGAACTTGCCTTCGAACTCGTCGAACAGCTTGCGCGGGTTCTTGCCCAAGGTGTTGACCAGCACGTTCAGGCGGCCGCGGTGGGCCATGCCGATCACCACGTCCTTGACGCCATCCTTGCCGGCGCTGCGGATGATGGTGTCCATCATCGGGATCAGCGAGTCGCCGCCTTCCAGCGAGAAGCGCTTCTGGCCGACGTACTTGGTGTGCAGGTAGCGCTCCAGGCCTTCAGCCGCGGTCAGGCGCTCCAGGGTGCGGCGCTGGGTGTCAGCGTCCAGCTGGTAGTTGCCACCGGCCGCTTCCAGCTTCTTGTAGATCCACTGGCGCTGCTCGACCTCGGAGATGTGCATGAACTCCGCACCGATCGAGCCGGTGTAGGTCGCCTTCAGGCGTGCAAGCAGGTCGCGCAGCTTCATGCGCGGCTGGCCGCCGACGCCGCCGGTGCTGAACTCGCTGTTGAGGTCGGCATCGGACAGGCTGTGGAACGGCAGGCCCAGGTCCGGGGTGTTGACCGGTGCGGCCAGCCCCAGCGGATCAAGGCGCGCGTCCAAGTGACCACGCGAGCGGTAGGCGGTGATCAGGCGACCGACATTGCGCTCACGCTCGTCGCCCGCACCGCTGCCGGTGCCGGCTTTCAGCGCATCCTTGGCCGCGTCCGCGATGTGGGAGATGACAGCCGAGTGCGGGATGTCACCTGCTTCGCGGCCCTTGAAGCCGTCGAAGTAGGTTTTCCATTTGGGATCGACACTATCCGGGGAGACCAGGTACTGCTCGTACAGGTCCTCGACATAGGAGGCGTTGCCGCCGGCGAGTTGCGAAGATTGCGCAAACTGCTTCAGTTGATTGTCCACGATGGAGGGTGCTGATTCGCTTTGTGGGGTATGGCTTCAGAAGGACCCGGCACGAAGATGAATAGCCATGCACGGGCGCGTTCAAACAGCCAAATTGTACCCCCAACCGGACACGAAGGGGCACCACCAGAGGCATCGCGCGTCCCCCGGTGCCGCTTCCAGACAGGTTGGCGCGGTGGCCCGCGCTCAGATGCCGAGCGCGCGCAGTTCGCTGCAATCGCGCGAACGGTCCCAGACACGCTGCAATTGCTGCTCGAACGGCTGCGAACGTGCCGGCAGCGCGATGCCGGCCTCGCCGTCGAGGCGATGCCCGATCAGACGAAAGTAGAAGTCGCCCGCATCGTTGAGCAGGCAGGCCGAGGCCAACGCACGGTCGACCGGGTCGGTGACCTCGCGGAACTGGATCACGCTTGGCAGGCGCTGGGCCAACGCCAGCAGCGGTGCCCCGGCAGAGGCAACGGCAGCCGCATCGTGCACGATCACCCGCAGCTGCTTGTCGTGGCGGGCGGTGACGAAGCGGCGCAGGGCGGCCTGCACCGGCGGTGTGTCAAGCAGGCCGGGGTCCAGCTGGCGGCTGTGCAGCCACAGCTGGCGGCGGGCGCGGTGGATGATGGCGGTGGTGATCGCCACCGCCTCGGCGCGGCCGTCGATGGCGCTGGCCGCGCCCAGCCGGCGACGCATCTGCTGGTGGCCGATGCCGGCCTCCTCGAACACCTCGCCCTCGGGCAGGAAGCCCTGGCGGGCATAGAAGTCACGGGCGGGCAGCTGGGCGTGCAGGTGCAGTTCGGCCAGGCCGAGGCGGCGCCCGGCCTCGACCAGTGCCTCCAGCAGGGCCTCGCCGACCCCCTGGCTGCGATGGCTGGCCAGCACCGCCATGCGGCCGATGCGGCCGTCCGGGGCCAGTCGGCCGGTGCCGACCGGCTGGTTTTCACTGTCCAGCGCCAGCACATGGGCACTGACCGGGTCCAGCGCATCGCGTTCCAGTTCGGCGGCGATGCCCTGTTCCTGCACGAACACGCATTGGCGCACGTCGTGGATGGCGACGTGGGCGTCGGCGTGGCTGACCTGCTGGACCCGAACCATGGCGGCGACTCAGACGCGGCCGGCGTCGCTGTCGTCTTCCTCGTCGTCGTCGAAGTTGACGATGACCTCGATGCCGTCGTCGTGCACGGTCACGGAGTGGACATCGTCGGACACCGCATCGGCGTCTATCGCATCCACGCGGTCACGGCCTTCGACCACTTCGCCGAGCACCACGGCGTCTTCGCCGTCGTCCTCGTCTTCGGCGTCATACACCTCGTTCGGATCGATCAACTGGAACACGCCACCGACCAGCAGCTGCTGGACCACCGCGCGGCCTTTGTCGGACAGGCCGCGATAGGCGGTGGCGTCGAGCTGCTCGGCACCGGCCAGGCGCTGTGCGTCCTTCACCGGCAACGCGAAGTCCTGGCCGCTGACATACAGGCTGGCGCCACGCTTGGCCCGGCGCCAGGCCAGTCGCGCCCACGGGTGGCGCTGCAGCAGCAGGCCCGAGGCCAGCGCCTGGGCCACTTCCTCCGGTGCCGGTGCGGCCTGGTGGGCCATCACTTCGCCCGCTGCACGGTAGGTGGTGATGAAGCGGCCGAACCAGTCGCCCAGCTTGTCCGGGTCGTTCATGCGGATGGCATTGAGCGCGGTGATCACCCGCGCCATCGCCACTGTGTCGATTTCGTTCGGGTCGGCCGGCACCTTCAGGTCGGCATCCTGGTAGCGGATGTTCTCGTCGGCATCGGCGATCAGGGTGTCCAGATAGTCGCTGATCAGCTCGGCAGAAGACGGCGCACGCATGCCGAACGAGAAGGTCAGGCAGGGGTCTTCGGCCACGCCGTGGTGCGGCACGTTCGGCGGCAGATACAGCATGTCGCCTGGTGCCAGCACCCAGTCGTGGGTCGGCTTGAACACCTTCAGCAGCTTCAGTTCCACGTCCGGGCGGAAGCCCAGCGGCGGCTGCTTGCCCTTGATCGATTCGCTGGCATCGATCTGCCAGCGGCGGTGGCCGTGGGCCTGCAGCAGGAATACGTCGTACTGGTCGACGTGGGCGCCGACCGAGCCACCGGTAGCGGCGAAGCTGATCATCACGTCATCCATGCGCCAGCGCGGCAGGAAGCTGAAGTGCTCGATCAGGGCGCGCACGTCCGGGTCCCACTTGTCCACGTCCTGCACCAGCAGGGTCCAGTCGTGGTCGGGCAGGGCGGGGAACACGTCTTCCTGGAATGGGCCAGTGCGCACGCGCCAGCCGTCCTGGGCCTTGTCGTGCTCGATCAGGCGCGCCAGTACACCTTCCTCGCAGGCCAGCCCGGCCAGGTCTTCCGGCTGCACCGGGGTCTGGAAGTCCGGGAAGGCGTTACGGATCAGCAGCGGGCGCTTCTGCCAGAAATCGCGCAGGAAGGTGGCCGGCGCCATGCCCAGCGGCTGGCCGGGACGGGCGGTGACTTCGATGAGGGGGGCGGAGGACTTGCGGGCGGCCATGGGGGAATCCTTGCAGCGGAAAGCGGGAGGGGCGGCGCGGCGGGCCGCCAAGGTCTCCATTGTCCGACGTTCGTTGGGATTGCGCACGTGCGGTGGTTTGTCGCGGGGTGTCCGGCCAACGGCTGAGCCCCTCGTGGCGGGGTCTGGGTTGGTCGCTGAAAGCAAAAGCCGGGTTTGGCCGGGCGGGTGGGCTGCGCGGGGGACGCTGCAAGTACGTCCCTGTAAGCTTGGCCGCCGCATCCATGCGGCGGACACCCCCGCGCAGCCCACCCGCCCGGCCCCTGACAATTTCCTGCGCGGCCCGCCACGGAATGGAAGAGGAAAATCAAAGGCAAAAGCGGGTCGCACGCTGCGCTTGCTCGTGTAGAGCCGAGCCCACGCTCGGCTGCTTTTGCCATTGCGAAAAGCAGCCCGGCGTAGGCTTAGGGCTACAGGATCAGACACAGGTCGCAGAAACTACCTGGAAGTATCAAGACCCGGAGGAGATCTGTAGTTGTCGATCTGAAGATCGCCGTGTGATTTCAACTGAATGATCTGACAAGCGCCCGGGTTCCATACGATGAATACTCGTATAAGGAGAAGTCCTGTGTCTGGCACAGGATCCCTAAATGCTCAATGGCCTCGACCTTCTTCAGATTCTCGATGGTGTTCTCCCCACCCAGTGAAAGCAGTGGCTGGAATCCATAGCATTCACCGATCTCTAAGGGCCCAAGCTTCTTCCGTGCTCTGGAGAATAGCCGTCTGTCATCTTTGTCGTAAGCATCGATATCCTCTGCGTCGAGCATAAATGGGATCTCGATGGCATGTTCAAGATGCATTCCGGCATCTGTATCTCGTGCAGATGTCTCACACATCACTGAGCCATGCATAAGTTCTATCTCTCCGATGCCGAAGACTTCGTGATAGAAGAAAATATTGCCGAACGCACTATGGCAAAACGCATGGCAATTCGTACTGTTGAATTGCTCGTCGCGGTCGAACACTGCATCCAGAATGCCTTCGAAACTCCTGGGGTGGCATATCTGGAGCTGGCCTTGCAGTGTGAAGAAAAAGCCTAGCTTAGCGAAGAGTTCGCGGAGTTGATCAGGAAGGGATGTTGGAAGTGAATTCCACTCGTCGCGGGTGAGCGAGCGACACAGCTTTGGGTGTCCATGCTCGTTGACGATGTAGTCAATTAGTTTACTCATTTCTGATCTGCAGTTTGGCCTTCGAATCTGCGGCGCGAATACGTCATCTGCCGGACTTGTTGATGGTCGAACGTATCAGGCAATACCGACGTTGGCCCGTTTTCAGAAACGGTCCCTCCGGCCTGCCTTGTCCCGGTGTGCGGCATGAAATGAGGATGGGAGCCAGAAACGACAAAAGGGACGCGGCGAAGCCGCGTCCCTCTTTCAAATACCGTCCCGACAACCCAACGCTCTTCGATCCGTCACCGGACAACTGTCAGAGGTGGGGCGGGATGGGGTCGCGGGGGTGTCAGCCGCATGGATGCGGCTGCCAAGCCTCCACGGACGGATTCACGGCGTCCCCCGCGAACCCAACCCGCCCCGCCAAGCGCGACATAACCCAGAGCCGCCTTTGACGTTGCTGTTGCCGTTGCTGTTGCCTGCCGCAGGCAGCGCCCGCGGCCGCCGCCGCAAAGGAAACCCCTTAGATCTTCTTCGCCAGCGATTCCGCCAGACCGGTGTAGCTGCCCGGGGTCATCTCCAGCAGGCGCTGCTTCGCATCCGTCGGCAGTTCCAGCCCCTGCACGAACGCACGCATCGACTCGGCGGTGATGCCCTGGCCACGGGTCAGCGCCTTCAGCTGCTCGTACGGATTCGGCAGGCCATGGCGGCGCATCACCGTCTGCACGGCTTCGGCCAGCACTTCCCAGGCCGCGTCCAGATCCGCGTCCAGCCGCTGCGGGTTCACTTCCAGCTTGCCCAGGCCCTTGGCCAGCGAGTCCAGTGCCACCTGGCTGTGGCCGAACGCGGTGCCCAGTGCACGCAGCACGGTGGAATCGGTCAGGTCACGCTGCCAGCGGCTGATCGGCAGCTTCGCGCTGAAGTGCTCGAACAGCGCGTTGGCGATGCCGAAGTTGCCTTCCGCATTCTCGAAATCGATCGGGTTGACCTTGTGCGGCATCGTCGACGAGCCGACTTCGCCTTCCTTCAGGCGCTGCTTGAAGTAGCCCAGCGAAACGTAGCCCCAGATGTCACGGGCCAGGTCGATCAGGATGATGTTGGCGCGGCGTGCGGCATCGCCGATCTCGGCGATGTTGTCGTGCGGCTCGATCTGCGTGGTGTACGGGTTGAACACCAGGCCCAGGCCGGTCACGAAGCGCTCGGCGAAGGCCGGCCAGTCCACGTCCGGGTAGCTGGCCACGTGCGCGTTGTAGTTGCCTACTGCGCCGTTGATCTTGCCGGTCAGCTCGACGGCAGCGATCTGCCTGCGCTGGCGCTCCAGGCGCGCGACCACGTTGGCCAGTTCCTTGCCCAGGGTGGTCGGCGAGGCGGTCTGGCCGTGGGTGCGCGACAGCATCGGCTGGCCGGCCTGGGCGTGGGCCAGGCTGCGCAGGCTGTTGGCGATGCCGTCCAGGGTCGGCAGCAGCACCTCGCGGCGGGCCTGCTCCAGCATCAGGCCGTAGCTGAGGTTGTTGATGTCTTCGCTGGTGCAGGCGAAATGCACGAATTCCAGCGCCGGTGCCAGCTCGGTGTCGTCCTTCAGCTGTTCCTTGATGAAGTACTCCACCGCCTTGACGTCATGGTTGGTGGTGCGCTCGATTTCCTTCACGCGCGTGGCCTGGGCCGGGCTGAAGCGGGCGGCCAGGGCGCGCAGGCGGGCGACGGCGGCGTCGGAGAACGGGGCCAGCTCGACGATGCCCGGCTCGGCGGCCAGGGCCAGCAGCCACTCCACTTCGACCGTGATGCGGGCCTTGATCAGGCCGTACTCGGAGAAGATCGGGCGCAGGGCATCGACCTTGCCGGCATAGCGGCCATCGAGCGGGGACAGGGCGAGCAGGGCGGAATCGGACATGTCGGCAGGGCTGGGACGAGCGGCGGGGGCCATATTCTACGACGTGCCGGGCAGGCGTGCCCTGTAGAGCCGAGCCCACGCGCGGCTGCTCCGGGTAATCAGCGTCCACGGGCCAGCCGAGCGTAGGTTCGGTTCTACAACACGGCCCTGCGGATGAAACGATCTGGCCCGCGCTCGTCATCCCACGCTGCGGGCAAGGGAGTATCGTTGGCGCAGCCGCCAGCCCGGGAAGCGACGCCCTGCCAGCCGCCGCTTCCCTTTCCCCAACTGAAGTAGTGCGGAGTTGATGCAATGAGCAAAGCTGCAAGCAAGGGTTTCAGAATCGAACACGACAGCATGGGCGAGCTGCAGGTGCCTGTGGACGCCCTGTGGGGCGCCCAGACCCAGCGTGCCGTGCAGAACTTCCCGGTGTCGGGCCAGCGCATGCCGCGCGGTTTCATCCGTGCCCTGGGCCTGGTCAAGGGCGCCGCCGCGGGCGTCAACGCCGAGCTGGGCCACCTGCCGAAGAATGTGGCCAAGGCCATCCAGACCGCCGCCGCCGAAGTGGCTGCCGGCGACTGGGACGCGCACTTCCCGATCGACGTCTACCAGACCGGTTCGGGTACATCCTCGAACATGAATGCCAACGAGGTCATCGCCACCCTGGCCAACCGTGCCGGCAAGGCCGGCAAGGCCGCTGTGCATCCCAATGACCACGTCAACCAGGGGCAGAGCTCCAACGACGTGATTCCAACCGCGCTGCGCGTGTCGGCGGTACTGGCGACGCATGAGCAGCTGCTGCCGGCGCTGGTGCACCTGCGCAAGACCCTGGACAAGAAGGGCCGCAGCCTGCGCAAGGTGGTCAAGACCGGCCGTACCCACCTGATGGATGCGATGCCGCTCACCTTCGAGCAGGAGTTCGGCGCATGGTCCGCACAGCTGGCCTCGGCGCAGGAGCGCATCGAAGACAGCCTGAAGCGCGTGCGTCGCCTGCCGCTGGGCGGCACCGCCATCGGCACCGGCATCAACGCCGACCCACGTTTTGGTGCACAAGTGGCCAAGGCGCTGAAGCAGCAGACCGGTGTCAAGTTCGACAGCGCCGAGAACAAGTTCGAAGGCCTGGCCGCGCAGGACGATGCAGTCGAGCTGTCCGGCCAGCTCAATGCGCTGGCCGTGGCGCTGATCAAGATCGCCAATGACCTTCGCTGGATGAACGCCGGTCCGCTGGCCGGTCTGGGCGAGATCGAACTGCCGGCGCTGCAGCCGGGCAGCTCGATCATGCCGGGCAAGGTCAATCCGGTGATTCCGGAAGCGACCGTGATGGCCTGTGCGCAGGTCATCGGCCACCACACCGCGATCACCGTGGCTGGCCAGACCGGCAACTTCCAGCTCAACGTCACGCTGCCGCTGATCGCGGTGAACCTGCTCGATGGCATCGGCCTGCTCGCCAACGTGTCGACCCTGTTGGCGGACAGCGCGATCGCCGGGCTGAAGGTGCGTGAGGATCGCGTGGCCGAGGCGCTGGCGCGTAATCCGATCCTGGTCACCGCACTGAATCCGATCATCGGCTACGAGAAGGCTGCGGCGATTGCCAAGCGTGCCTACAAGGAACAGCGCCCGGTGCTGGACGTGGCACTGGAGGACAGCGGGTTGGCCGAAGCCGAGCTGCGCCGCCTGCTGGATCCGACCGCGCTGACTGCCGGTGGTATCCAGGCCGGTGGTGGTGGCGCCGGCGGTTGATCGAACGGCGTGCGGACCAAGGTCCGCACCCACCACACGCAGGAACGCCGCCCTCGGGCGGCGTTTTTCTTCAGCGACGGTCGGCGACGATGTTGCCGAAGGTGTCGGTGTAATCCTTGAACTCGGGGATGCGCTGGATCAGGTCCGTCGGAATCACTTCCATGCCCTCGGGCGGCTGGATCTTCACCGGCTGCATGTTGGGATCGGCCGGTGCGGCCACCAGGGTGTTCTGGCGCAGCACCTGCAGCTTGCCGAACATGGTCTGCAGCATCTGCTTCTGTCCGTCGTCCAGCGGAATCTGGATCTCGTCCATCTTCATCGTGCCATCGGCGAGGATGATGATGTTCGGTGCTGGCGGGCGACGCACGGTGACCATGCCTTCGCTGACGGAAATCTTGGGCTTGCCGCGCTCGGCACGGTGGTTGCGGTATTCCTGGTCACAGCCGACCAGGCCGAGGCAGAGCAGGGCGGTCAGCAGCAGAAACAGCTTCTTCATGACATTCGGTTCGGGGGCGTCCGGGGCCGCCATTGTAAGCCGGACGGCGCACTACGGCCGGCAGCCGGACGCCGCTGCCGGCCGGGTGCGCTGATCTGTCACAGGCCTAGCGCTGGACCACGGTGTCCTTGCCGCAGTCGTCCACGTCGCCCTGGTCCATGGTCGCGTAGGGCTTGAACGCCGGCAGTTCGCGTGCGAGCGCCTGCTGGCTGGCCAGCATCGCCGGAAGGCGGTCGCAGATGCGCTTGGCCTGGGCTTCGATCTTCTCGGCTTCGGCATTGATGCGCTTTTCGACACCTTCGCTGTCGCCGCTGAAAATGCCCTTCAGCGCTTCGCCGGCCGCGCTGGCACCCAGTTTGGCGCCTGCCAGACCGACATCCATGCCGTCCATCGCGATGGCGACCACGTGGCCGCGGTAGTCCTGCAGATGGCGGCGCTGGATATCGTTGGCAGCGATCTCCTTGCCCGCGATCAGCAGGCGGCCATCCGGGGTGATCTCCGCACGCGGCTGCTTGTCCGCCGAGATCTTGATGTTGCCCTGGGCGATATCCTTGCGGGCATCGTCCATGGCGTTTCTGACGGCCTCGCCAACGCCACCTGTGGCTTCGGCGACGCTTTTGCCGACGGTCTTGTCGGGCGCGGACGACGTGCCGCCGCAGGCGATCAGCGGCAGGGACAGCAGCACAGCGGGCAACAGGCGCAACAGGTTCATGGTGTTCCCCTGATAGTGTCTGGAAGAGGGTTACTTGCTGCGCGGCAGAGTGACCCGCCCGCTGACGTTGCGATGATCGACGTCACCGCTGCCGCTGTGATCGACGGTCAGGGTGCCGCGCACGCCGTCGACGTGGATGTCGCCCGAGCCGTGGCTGCGGACGTGCACATTGCCGCCGATGTCGGCCAGGTCGACGCCGCCGGAGCCGACCACGCCCACTTCAACGTTGCCCTGCACGCGCTTGAACTCGATGTCACCCGAGCCCACCGTGTCCAGCCGCGCGTTGCCACGTACATCGGTGATCTTCAGGTCACCGGAGCCGACGGTACCGGTGCTGGCGTCGCCGCTGATGTTGCGTACGGTGACGTCGCCGGAACCCAGCGACAGCAGGTTCAAGGAACTTCCGCCATCGATGTTGAGGTCGCCGGAACCCACTGCAGCGTGGATGCTGCCGCGGGTGCCGCGGGCCACCGCGTCACCTGAGCCGACGTCCACGCTGAGGGACTGTGCGTTTTCCACGCTGGCATCGCCCGAGCCGACCTTGAACTGCAGCGGCAGGTTGTCCGGCACGCTGCCGCGGATATCCAGCCAGGCGTAGCTGTTGCCCAGACTGATGCCACTTTGGCGGCCGTCGCGGCGCAGGCTCACCACCAGCTTGTCGCCCACCTTGCGCTGGTCCAGTACCAGCTGGTCCAGCCATTCCTGGCTGGACGCGCAGGCGCGGCCGTCCAGCTGGCCGCCGCCAGCGCTGGCGACCACCTTCAGGTCATGCTGGTTGACCTCGAACACCACCGTCTTGGCACCGGCCACGTCCAGCTTCAGCGCGCGGGCAGCAGTGAACTTGCAGTTCGGAGCATCGGCGGCCAGCGCCGACAACGGCAACAGCAACAACGCAGAACAGGCGAGCAGGGAACGCATGGGTAATGCCTCCGGATGAATGGGATCAGATCTCGCCGGCGCGCTTGCGCAGGCGGATGGCAAGGAAGATGAACACTGCACCGACGACGGCGCCGATCCACAGTTCCGGCATCGCCAGCGACTTCAGCTGCGAGGCGGGGGACATCAGACTGACGACCGAGTCCAGATCGCGGCGCGAGGCTTCGTCGGCGCCGAGGCGATACAGCAGGTCCATGCCGGGTACGCCCCCCAGCAGCAGGCGGCCGACGATGTTCTGCCAGAACCAGCCGGTGGTCAGGCCGAACAGCGGCATCATCTTGGTGGAGCTGACAATGATGCCGGCAAACAGCGGCAGCATCACCGCCCACAGGAACGGCTTGCTCCTGGCCCATGCCGAGCACAGCAGCAGCCAGCCGGCGGTGGGCAGGGCCCACAGGGCATAGACCGGAATCCAGGCCAGGTGCCCAGCGGCAAGGGTCAGCGGGCTGGCCGGGCCCCAGATCAGGGTCATCGGGCTGCCACCGTGCAGCAGCGCGACGGCACTGATGATCAGCATGAAACCGAACATGGTGAGGATGCCAGCGATCACCGCGATCAACGGTGCCACGATCAGTGCGCTGATCACCTTGGACAGCACGGTCTGCGTGTCCGACAGCGGCAACGACTTCCAGAACAGGATGCTGCGGTCGCGGCGATCGTCGTACAGGGCGCCCAGGCAGTAGAAGAACACCACGAAGGCCAGCACCAGGAAGGGCCAACTTGAACTGAGCACCAGGGTCAGGTCCAGGCCGTTGCCAAGATCAGCAAGGTCCTTGGCACTGATGTCACGGGTGAGCAGGGCCAGGTCCAGGCCATTGATGTTCACGTTCTCGCCATCGATGTGCAGGCCACCGTCGCGCGCTGCACGGTTCAGTGCGAAGAGGCCGAAGGCAATGCCGGCGATGCTCATCACCAGCGAGATCAGGCCGGCGATCAACGGGGCATACAGGAAACCGCCGCGGTTCTCCCAGTACTCGCGCTTGAGCAGCCAGCGCAGGGTGCCGATCGGGCTGACGGGGTGGTTGACGGCATTCATGCGTAGGTCCCCTTCATGATGGCGACGAACAGGTCGGCCAGGCCCGGGATGCGGGTCTCGCCGAGGGAGGAAAGCTGGGCGCGCGGCACGCCATCGAACAGCATCACGGTCTTGCCGAACGCCAGGCTGCGCTCGTCGATCGGCTTCAGGGCGCGGGCGGTGTCCAGCTGGTCGGCATTGACCAGCAGCTCGGTGTAGCGCTGGCCGATGTCGTCCATTTCCGCGTCGAGCACGATGCGGCCGTCGCGGATGAACATCACGTCGCTGAGGATGTGCTCGATCTCCTCCACCTGGTGGGTGGTGACGATGATGGTCTTCTGTTCGTCGAAGTAGTCTTCCAGCAGGCGCTGGTAGAACTCCTTGCGGTACAGGATGTCCAGGCCCAGGGTCGGTTCGTCCAGCACCAGGATGCGGGCATCGATGGCCATCACCAGCGCCAGGTGCAGCTGCACGATCATGCCCTTGGACAGCTCGCGCACGCGCTGCTTCGGCTGCAGCTTGGTGTTGGCCAGGAAGCGCTCGCAACGGGCGCGGTCGAAGCGCGGGTGGACGCCGGCGACGAAGTCGATCGCCTCGCGGACCTTCAGCCAGCGCGGCAGTACGGCGACGTCGGCGATGAAGCAGATGTCGTTCATCAGTTCGTCGCGGTGCAGTCGCGGGTCGCGGCCGAGCACGCTCAGTTCACCCTCCACCGAGGTCAGGCCCAGAAGGGCCTTCAGCGCGGTGGTCTTGCCGGCGCCATTGGGCCCGATCAGGCCGACGATACGCCCGCTTGGAATGCTGAAACTGGCATTGTCGAGGGCGACCGTGGTCTTGTAGGCCTTGCGCAGGCCTCGGGCGGTGATGACCGACTCACTTGCAGTGCTATTCATCAGACTTTCCCCTGGGGCAGCAATTCGTCGAGGCTCAGGCCCAGGCGCTGGATGCGCTCCAGAACCGCGGGCCATTCTTCGTTGAGGAAACGGTCGCGCTCGCTGCTGCGCAGCTGCGTGGCCGCCTGCTCGGTCATGAACATGCCCAGGCCGCGGCGCTTCTCGACCAGGCCTTCGTCGGCCAGTTCCTGGTAAGCGCGCGAAACGGTGATGGGATTGAGTTGATAGTCGGCGGCCACCTGGCGCACCGAAGGCAGGGCATCGCCCGGCTTGAGGATTCCGTCGAGCATCATGGCGATCACGCGCTCCTTCAACTGACGATAGATGGGAGCGCCGTCGCTCCACTGGATGTCGCTCATATTCAGCTCCGTGGGGTCAGCGGCTGGGCGAACGAGAAGTACGGCATGGACAGCGCGCTGTGCAGCCGACGCGGGGGAGGGGGGGAGGAGGGGGCGTTCCCTGCCGGGGAGAGCGTCGCGTCCTGCGCGCTTTCAGCAGCGGCAGAAGCAGGGGCGGTGGGCGTGGCCCACCAGGCCAGCACGAGCAGGGTCGAAACAGCGACGGCCGCAGGTGCGGTGAGGTTGCGACGGATCCGGACGTTCATGGCTTCCCCCTGTCTCAGGTGACTGGTGTTGTATGCAACTATAACACCGGCACGCCTACGTGCAACCCCTTGCCGCCCCCAACTGATGGCAGGGGTGGTCAGATTGCTGAAATATCCCTTTATTTGATTGATTTAAAAGGGAAATAAAACTGGCGCAGGGGTCTTCCCGGGGCCGCCTTCCATTCAGTGATGTCCATGCTATGTCATCGCTGCGCCATCGATGGCGCCCGGGCAGCGCATCCGCCACGCAGCGCAAAGCCCGTGTGGGCCTGTGCCATCAGGGGTGCCGGAGCCCGGTGCTATAGTTCGGCCGATTCCCGGCCAGCGCTGGCCGGGCCTTGTGAATGGCTACCGCGGACCGCCTCTGATGCCCCTGCCGACCGTTTCCCCGTGCCGCCTGCGCGGCCTGTCCCTGCTGGCCCTGATGGTGGCCGGTGCCGCCGGTTCCGCCAGTGCGCTGGCGGCCGACCTGCTCGATCTGGAATACCGGCCGTTGGCCAGCAAGCAGCAGGTGAATCTGCAGCAGCGCTATCACGGGCAGGTGCTGCTGGTGGTCAACACCGCCAGCAAGTGTGGCTACACGCCGCAGTACGAAGGGCTGGAGGCGCTGCAGAAGCGCTATGCCGGCCGCGGTTTCGCGGTGCTGGGCTTCCCTTCCAATGACTTCAAGGGCCAGGAACCGGGTGACGAGAAGCAGATCCAGGACTTCTGCACCCTGACCTATGGCGTCAAGTTCCCGATGTTCGAGAAGGTGCATGTGGTCGGTACCCAGGCCACGCCGCTGTACCAGCGCTTGACCGCAGCGACCGGCGTTGCGCCGGCCTGGAACTTCCACAAATACCTCGTGGGCCGCGATGGCAAGGTCATTGCCCAGTTCGCCAGCAAGGTGACGCCGGACGATCCGCAGCTGACCGCGGCCATCGACAAGGCGCTGGCGGCAGCCGCCACGCATTGATATCCGGCACGCATGCCTCGACATCGACGGCATGCGTGCGACAATGCTTCTTTTCGCGCCGACGTCGGCGCCCAGACACTTCCAGGAATGCAGCGAATGAAGATGGGAATGCGCGGCGCCGCGGCGTCGGTTCTGATTCTGGCGATGGGCACTTCGGGTGTCGCTCTGTCGCAACAACCGGCTGCCCCCGCAGCCGCCAAGGAGACCGCAACCTTGAATTCCCCCAAGCAGAAGCTCGGCTATGCCATCGGCCTGGACGTGGCCAAGTCGTTCACCCCGATCGCCGAAGAGATCGATGTGGCCGCCCTGCGCACCGCCGTTGAGCGCTCGTTCGAGGGCCTGCAGCCGCAGATCACCCAGGAACAGGCCAAGGCCACCGATGCCGCCCTGCGCCAGGTCGTGATGGCCCGCAGTGGCCAGCAGGTGCCGGGCGTGGCACCGGGTTCGCAGCCGCCGAAGGTCGACCGCGTCAAGGTGTCGCAGATGATCGGCTCCTACTCGGTGGGCCCGTCGCTGGCGCAGCTGAAGGACGATATCGATGTCGCCTCGCTGTTTGACGCGATCAGCACCGGCCTGACCAAGGGCCAGCCGAAGATGACGGAAGCTGACGCGACCGCCACCATCCAGGCCTTCATGGGTGCCAAGCAGGCTGAAATGCAGGCCAAGGCCGCCCAGGCTGCGCAGACCAACCGCACGGAAGGCAACGCATTCCTGGCCAAGAACAAGACCCAGCCGGGCGTGGTGACCACCTCGTCGGGCCTGCAGTACCAGGTGATCCGCCCGGGTAGCGGCGAGCGCCCTCTGCCGAGCAGCAAGGTGCGCGTGAACTACGAAGGCAAGCTGCTCAACGGCACCGTGTTCGACAGTTCCTACGGCCGCCAGCCGGCCGAGTTCGGCCTGGACCAGGTGATCAAGGGCTGGACCGAAGGCGTCGCGCTGATGCCGGTCGGTTCGAAGTACCGCTTCTGGATCCCGGGCGAACTGGCCTACGGCGAGAACGGCACCCCGGGCGGCCCGATCGGCCCGAACGCGACGCTGACGTTCGACGTCGAGCTGCTGGGCGTTCTGCCGTAAGTCATTCAGGAGCGAATACGGATATGCGCGTTGCGATTTTTGGTACCGGTTACGTTGGACTGGTGACCGGTACCTGCCTGGCCGACGCAGGCCACCAGGTGGTCTGCGTGGACATCGATCAGGCCAAGGTCGATGGCCTCAACCAGGGCATCATCCCGATCTATGAGCCGGGCCTTGAGCCGATGGTGAAGGCCAACCATGCCGCCTCGCGGCTGGCGTTCACCACCGATGCGGCGGCCGCCATCGAGCATGGCCAGGTGGTGTTCATCGCCGTTGGCACGCCACCGGACGAGGATGGCAGCGCCGATCTGCAGTACGTGCTGGCCGTGGCCCGCACCATCGGCCGGCACATGAGCGTGCCGACCGTGGTGGTCAACAAGTCGACGGTGCCGGTCGGCACCGCTGACAAGGTGCGTGCAGCCATCGCTGAAGAGCTGGCCGCGCGGGGCGCGGACATCGCCTTCGACGTGGTGTCCAACCCGGAATTCCTGAAGGAAGGCGACGCAGTCGCCGACTGCATGCGCCCGGACCGCATCATCATCGGTGCGACCAGCGAGGAGTCGGTGGCGGTGATGCGTCGCCTGTACGCGCCGTTCAACCGCAACCACGACCGTGTGGTGGAAATGGACGTGCGCTCGGCCGAGCTGACCAAGTACGCCGCCAACGCGATGCTGGCGACCAAGATTTCGTTCATGAATGAAATCGCCAACATCGCCGAACGCGTGGGTGCCGACGTCGAGCAGGTCCGCCGGGGCATCGGCTCGGACCCGCGCATCGGCTGGCACTTCATCTATCCGGGCGCCGGCTACGGTGGCTCGTGCTTCCCGAAGGACGTGCAGGCACTGGCCCGTACCGCCCAG
Source organism: Stenotrophomonas sp. GD03819 (assembly GCF_029841665.1). Classification (NCBI taxonomy): domain Bacteria; kingdom Pseudomonadati; phylum Pseudomonadota; class Gammaproteobacteria; order Lysobacterales; family Lysobacteraceae; genus Stenotrophomonas; species Stenotrophomonas sp. GD03819. The sequence goes on along the minus strand of NZ_JAOCEW010000004.1, from coordinate 161,308 downwards.
CAGTATGGCCTGGAGCCGAAGCTGCTCAATGCGGTTGAAGCGGTCAACGATGCACAGAAGGGCCACCTGTTCGCCCTCATCCAGCGCCATTACGACAAGGGCGAGGACGAAGGCGTGCGCGGCAAGACGTTCGCCGTATGGGGCCTGGCCTTCAAGCCGAACACCGACGACATGCGTGAGGCCTCCAGCCGTCGCCTGCTGGCCCAGCTCTGGGAAGGCGGTGCCATGGTGCGTGCCTACGACCCGGAAGCGATGCATGAATCGCAGCGCATCTTCGGTGAGCGCGACGACCTCACGTTCTGCAGCACGGCAGGCGAAGCACTGCAGGGCGCCGATGCACTGGTGGTGGTCACCGAGTGGAAGCAGTTCCGCAGCCCCGACTTCCAGAAGCTGCGCGAGCAGTTGAAGGACGCAGTGGTGTTCGACGGCCGCAACCTGTATGAGCCGGGCGAAGTGGAAGCTGCAGGTCTTGCGTACTACGGCATTGGCCGGGGGCGCTCGTTGCATGTCTGATATGCCCACTGAACGCGAGCAGGCGCTGGAAGCGCGCCTGGTCGAGCTGGAAATGCGCGTGTCCTTCCAGGAACAGGCGCTGGCCGAACTGAGCGATGCGCTGGCTGATGCCCGCATGCAGGGCATGCGCAACGCCGATGTGCTGCGCGTGCTGCTGGAAGACCTGGGCAAGGTCCGCAACGCACTGAATTCTTCTGATCCGGCGAGCGAACCGCCGCCGCCGCACTACTGATCCGAATCCTATGAGCGATACCCTCCGCGACCAGCTGATGGGCCTGGGCTTCAAGCCCGCGCCCAAGCCCGAGCGCAAGAATGATGGCCCCCGTCGTGATGGCCGCCCGCAGGGCAAGGGTGGCAACGGCAATGGAAAGCCGCAGGGCGCAGGCAAGGGCGAACACAAGCCCGGCGAGCGTCGCGGGCACGGTCATGGTGGCGCGGGCAAGCCCGGCGGGCATGCGCGTGGTGGCCAGGGACAGCAGGGCCCGCGCAAGCCGCGCAGCGCCGAAGAGATGGACCTGGCCAAGGCCTATGCCATCCGCGCGCAGCGGGAGAAGGAAGAGCGCATCGAGACCGAGCGCCTGAAGCAGGAAGAAGCACGCGTTCGCCGTGAGGCGAAGGCCAAGCTGGAAGAACTGCTGAAGGACAAGAGCCTCAACGCCGAGGCGGCGGACATCGCCCGCCACTTCCCGTACGGCGGCAAGATCAAGCGCATCTACGTGACCGCCGAACAGCTGACCGCGCTCAATGCCGGTGAGCTGGGCGTGGTGCAGCTCAATGGCCGTTACCTGCTGGTGACTGCCGAGGTGCTGGCACAGTCCGAAGCGGTGTTCGCCGCCTCGGTGGCGCTGAAGGTCGATCCGGATGCGCCGACCGAGGAAGATCCGTACGCGGACCCGCAGTACCAGGTGCCGGACGACCTGGTCTGGTAACTACACCTGCTGCACGATGAAAACGCCGGGCATTGCCCGGCGTTTTCGTTACCGGGCGCGCGCAATGCTACGGCGTGCACGGATCAACGGCAGGCTCAGTGCGAAGAAGCACAGCAATGCGCCGACCAGGGCAAACCCGCTCCCCGCCAGGAATGCGGTGCGGCCATCGTCGATCTTCCACAGCTGGCCGGCAATGAGTGCGCCCAGCACGCCGCCGACACCGGACGAGAAACCGTACAGCAGGCCCTGGCCATGGCCGTTGAGGCGGCCCGGGAAATAGGTCGCCAGCATCTGCATGGCTGCGGCGAAGAAAGCAGCAAAGCCGAGCGCATGCGCGGTCTGGGCCAGCAGCATCACCGGCAGGTTCTCCGGGAACAGCGCGGTGACCGCCCAGCGCAGGCAGGAACTGACCAGCGCGATCAGCAGCATCCAGCTGGCGTCGTAGCGACGGAAGAAACGGCCGATGGTGAAGAACACGCCGACCTCGAACACCACGCCGATGGTCCACAGCAGGCCGAGCGTGGATGTGCGGTAGCCGTGATGGTCCATGTAGACCGAGAAGAACGTGTAGTACGGTCCGAACGAAAGCTGCTCCATGAAGGCAGCGAGGAAGAACGCGAGTACCGGAGGGCGGCGCACGATCTGCCAGAAGCCGCTGGCGTCGCCTTCGGTCCGGCCGATGCCGCGCGCGTAGTGATTGCTGAAGGCGGAAGCGACCAGCAGGACGAACAGCGGCAGCATCATCCACGGCAGCAGCCCGGCGCGGCTGGAGGTGCCGTCACCTTCGATCAGCCAGCCGAACAGGGTCACGATGGCGATGAAGCCCAGTGAGCCCCAGACCCGGATCAGGCCGTAGCGATGGCTGTCGCTGCCGAGATGGGTGAGAGTGATCGACTCGAACTGTGGCATTACCGCGTTGTAGAAGAAGCAGAACACCACCATTGCCGGATACATCCACGGCTGCGGCAGAGGAAGCAGGAACGCGGCGAAGCTGATCAGGGTCAGCAGGCAGCCGATACGCAGCAGGCGGATCGGCCGTGGCGAGGCCGCCGCCAGCGAGGTCCAGGTGCTGGGCGCAACCACGCGCGTTGCATACCACAGGCCCATCATCACGCTGATCGCGGTCACGCTCATGCCGCGCGCAGTGAGGAACAGGCTCCAGTACGGAGTGAACGCACCGAGCGCTGCGTAGTAGAACAGGTAGAAGCTGGAGAGGCGGGCAACGGGGACAGTCATCGCGGGAATCATGCACGGTAGCGCCGGGCCATGCCCGGCGGACGGGAGATGACGCCGGGCATGGCCCGGCGCTACCGCCTCATTCGGGATCGTAGTCGAGGTTGGAGGCCAGCCAGCGCTCGGCCTGGGCGCGGTCCACGCCCTTGCGGCGTGCGTAGTCGCCGACCTGTTCGCGGCTGAGCCGGCCGACCACGAAGTACTGGCTCTGCGGGTGGCTGAAGTAGTAACCCGATACCGCTGCGGTGGGCAGCATCGCGAAGCTCTCGGTCAACGCCATGCCGGCGTTCGCTTCGGCTTGCAGCAGGTCGAACAGGCAGCGCTTTTCGCTGTGCTCCGGGCAGGCGGGATAGCCCGGCGCGGGGCGGATACCGCGATACTGTTCGTCGATCAGTGCCTCGTTGTCCAGCGTCTCGGCGTGGTCGTAGCCCCAGAATTCCGTGCGTACGCGCTGGTGCAGCCGCTCGGCCAACGCTTCGGCGAAGCGGTCGGCGAGGGCCTTGAGCAGGATCGCGTTGTAATCGTCATGGTCGGCCTCGAAGCGCGCCACGTGGGCGTCGATGCCGATGCCGGCGGTCACCGCGAAGGCGCCGATCCAGTCCTGCTGGCCACTGTCGGCCGGCGCGATGAAATCGGCCAGGCAGAAATCGGGGCGCTCGGCCGGCTTGTCCACCTGCTGGCGCAGGAAGTGCAGCGTGGTCTCGCCCTGCGGGTGCTGCACGCGCACGTCGTCGCCGACGCTGTTGGCCGGCCACAGGCCGAACACGGCCTTGGCGGTCAGCCACTTTTCGCCGACGATGCGCTCGAGCATCGCGCGGGCATCCTTGTACAGATCGCTGGCCTGAGTGCCGACGATCTCGTCGGTGAGGATCGCCGGGAACTTGCCGGCCAGCTCCCAGGCCTGGAAGAACGGCGTCCAGTCGATGTAGTCGACCAGTTCGGCCAGCGGGTAGTCGTCGAATACGTGCAGGCCGGGCTGGTTCGGGGCCGGCGGCGTGTAGCTGTCCCATCCTCCCTGGAATTTCTGCCCGCGTGCATGTTCCAGCGTGACCAGGCGCTTGGCATCGCCGCGATTGCGGTGGCGCGCGCGGATCTCGGCATAGTCGGCCTCGTTGGCGGCAACGAAGGCGTCACGCAGGTCACGCGAGATCAACGACTGGGCCACGCCGACCGCGCGCGAGGCATCTTTCACCCACACCGTGGGCGCCTTGTAATGCGGGTCGATCTTCAGCGCGGTATGCGCACGCGAGGTCGTGGCGCCACCGATCAGCAGCGGCAGCTCGAAGCCCTGGCGCTGCATCTCGCGGGCGACGTGGCTCATCTCCTCCAGCGACGGAGTGATCAGCCCGGACAGACCGATCAGGTCGGCGTTGTGTTCACGGGCGGCATCGAGAATCTTCTGTGCCGGCACCATCACGCCAAGGTCGACTACTTCAAAGTTGTTGCAGGCCAGGACCACGCCGACGATGTTCTTGCCGATGTCATGCACATCGCCCTTCACCGTGGCCATGATGATCTTGCCGTTGCTCTTGGCGGTGTCGCCGCTGCGCGCCTTTTCCGCTTCGATGTACGGCAGCAGGTAGGCCACCGCCTTCTTCATCACGCGCGCGGACTTCACCACCTGCGGCAGGAACATCTTGCCGGCGCCGAACAGGTCGCCGACCACGTTCATGCCGTCCATCAGCGGGACTTCGATCACATCCAGCGGGCGGCTGGAGGCCTGGCGGGCCAGTTCGGTGTCCTCTTCCACATAGGCGTCCAGGCCATGCACCAGCGCGTGCGCCAGGCGCTGCGCCACCGGCTTCTCGCGCCAGGCCAGGTCCTCGGTCTTTGCCGCGCCCTTCTTGCCCTTGTAGCGCTCGGCGATTTCCAGCAGGCGCTCAGTGGCGTCGCTGCGGCGGTTGAGGATCACGTCCTCCACGCGCTCGCGCAGTTCCGGCTCCAGCTCGTCGTAGATCGGCATGGCGCCGGCGTTGACGATGCCCATGTCCATGCCGGCGGCGATGGCGTGGTACAGGAACACCGAGTGGATGGCCTGGCGTACCGTTTCGTTGCCACGGAACGAGAACGACACGTTGGAGACACCGCCGGACACATGGCAGTGCGGCAGCGTCTGCTTGATGATGCGGGTGGCTTCGATGAAGTCCACTGCATAGTTGTCGTGCTCTTCGATGCCGGTGGCGACGGCGAAGATGTTCGGGTCGAAGATGATGTCCTGCGGCGGGAAACCGATCTCGTCGACGAGGATGCGGTAGGCGCGGGTGCATATCTCGACCTTGCGCGCGCAGGTGTCGGCCTGCCCGCTTTCATCGAAGGCCATCACCACCGCGGCGGCGCCATAGCGCAGGACCTTGCGTGCGTGTTCGCGGAACAGTGCCTCGCCTTCCTTCAGCGAGATCGAGTTGACCACGCTCTTGCCCTGCAGGCATTTCAGGCCGGCCTCGATCACGCTCCACTTGGAGGAGTCGACCATCACCGGGATACGCGCGATGTCCGGCTCGGACATGATCAGGTTGAGGTAGCGGGTCATCGCCGCTTCCGAATCGATCAGGCCCTCGTCCATGTTGACGTCGAGGATCTGCGCGCCGCTGGCCACCTGCTGGCGGGCCACGTCCACCGCTTCTTCGTAGCGGCCTTCCTTGACCAGCTTGCGGAACTGCGCGCTGCCGGTGACGTTGGTGCGTTCGCCGACGTTGATGAACAGCAGATCCGGAGTAATGACCAGCGGTTCCAGCCCGGACAGGCGGGTGTAGGGCGAGGTGCTCATGCGGCCTGCTGCTCCTGGGAACCGGGCAGGGCGCGCGGCGGCAGCCCGGCCACGGCCTCGGCAATTGCACGGATATGGTCCGGGGTGGAACCGCAGCAGCCGCCGACCAGGTTCAGCAGGCCATCTTCGGCGAAGCCTCGCAGGGTACTGGCCATGTCCTCCGGCGTTTCGTCGTACTCGCCGAAGGCATTGGGCAGGCCGGCATTGGGGTGTGCGCTGACATAACAGCCGGCGACCTGTGCAAGGGTTTCCACGTGCGGGCGCATGGCATCGGCACCCAGCGCGCAGTTCAGTCCGATCGACAGCGGTCGTGCATGCGCCAGCGAGGCATGGAAGGCTTCCGCTGTCTGCCCGGACAGGGTGCGTCCGGACGCGTCGGTGATGGTGCCGGAGATCATCACCGGCAAGCGCGCGCCACGCGCATCAAAAGCCTCTTCCAGCGCATACAGCGCCGCCTTGGCGTTGAGCGTGTCGAAGATGGTCTCGACCATGAGGGTGTCGGCACCGCCGTCGATCAGGCCCTCGATCGCTTCGCGGTAGGTGTCGCGCAGCTCGTCGAAGCTGGTGTTGCGGAAGCCCGGATCATTGACGTCGGGACTGATCGAGGCGGTGCGGCTGGTGGGGCCGATCACCCCGATCACGAAGCGGGGCTTGCCCGGCGTGGTCGCAGCCACTGCATCACAGCAGGTTCGCGCAACTGCGGCACCGGCCTTGTTCAATTCGTACACCAGGTGTTCGAGGTGGTAGTCGGCCTGGCTGACCGACGTGGCGTTGAAGGTGTTGGTCTCGACCAGATCCGCGCCCGCTTCCAGGTAGGCGGTGTGGATGTCGGCGACGATCTGCGGCCGGGTCAGCAGCAGCAGATCGTTGTTGCCCTTCAGGTCATGGCCTTCCGGTGTTGCGTGATCGCAGCCGGGGCCATGCAGATGGTCGTAGCCATCGGCGAAGCGCTCGCCACGGTAATCGTCTTCCTGCAGGCCATGGCGCTGGATCATCGTACCCATCGCGCCGTCGATGATCAGGATCCGCTCGCGCAGGGCGTCGAGCAGGGCGTTGGCACGATCAGGATGCAACCAGGGCAGGGCAGGCATGGCGGTCTCGGCTCAGGGCTTGTTGGCGATCAGTGAAATCACTTCAAAGTGCGGCGGACGCTTTTCGCGGGTGACCGTCTCCAGGCTGGACACCTGCAGGCCGGCCTTGTCGACGAACCTGCGCAGTTCCTTGTCACTGAAACCGAGGTTGACGTGGCCGTAAGCCTCCACTGCTGCCTTGTGCTCGTGGCGGGCGAGGCTGCACAGCAGCAGGCGGCCACCGGGGCGCAGCACGCGTGCGGCTTCGGTCACCGCCTGCGCCGGTTTGCTGGCGTAGGTCAGCGCATGCATCAGCACCACCAGGTCGAAGCTGCCGTCCTTGAACGGCAGGGCGTGCATGTCGCCCTCGCGCACTTCCACATTGGGCAGGCGGCGCAGGCGCTCGCTGGCGGCGGCGACCACGCGTGCGCTGGTGTCGATACAGATGTAGCGCTTGGCATGCGGGGCGACGAGTTCGGCCAGCACGCCATCACCGGAGGCAATGTCCAGCACGTCGCCGGTTTCCAGCAGTGGCAGCGCGGTGCGCGCAAGGGCCTCCCAGGTCCGGCCTGGAGAATAGTGGCGCTCCATGTCGCCGGCCACGCTGTCGGCCCAGTTCTGGTCGGAGGCGCGGTGGGCCAGCACGGCGGCGACGCGTTCGGCGTCCTGGCGAAGCAGCGGGTCGTCGCTTCCATTGCTCAAGGCATGCCACAATGCACGCTGCGCCGGGTCCAGCTGGGCCTCGTCGAAGCGGTAATAGGCCGACACGCCGGCACGGCGGTCGCGAACCAGGCCGGCTTCCTTCAGGCGCGCCAGATGGGTGGACACCCGCGGCTGTGCCAGCCGGGTGATCGCCGACAGTTCGGCCACGGTCAGTTCCTCCTGCTCCAGCAGCGCCAGCAGGCGCACGCGGGTCGCATCGGCGAACACCTTCAGGCGGGTCGACCAGTCTTCAAGATCCATAAATATCTACCTATCGCGATATAGAGATATATTCGCTGAGAAGGCCTGCCGCGGTCAAGTCGCTGGCGTACGGAAGCCGCCGGGCCCCGGTACAATCGGGGCACCTGGGCACGCCGTGCGCGGCCCATAACATCATGTACCCGGGAGGGTGTTGTGGATTTCAGCTTTACTGAAGAGCAGTTGATGTTGCAGGACGTGGCGCGGCGGATCGCGCAGGAGAAGATCGCTCCGAGCGCGGAGCACCATGACCGCACCGGCGAGTTCCCGCTGGACAACATCCGCCTGCTCGGCGAGAACGGCCTGATGGGCATCGAAGTGCCGACCGAATACGGCGGCGCGGGCATGGACCCGATCGCGTACGTGCTGGCGATGGTGGAGGTCGCCGCCGCCGACGCAGCCCATTCGACCATCATGTCGGTGAACAACTCGCTGTTCTGCAACGGCATCCTCACTCACGGTACCGAAGCGCAGAAGCAGACCTACGTGCGTGCGATCGCCGAAGGCGAGGCCATCGGTGCATTCGCGCTGACCGAGCCGCAGTCCGGCTCGGACGCGACCGCCATGCGCTGCCGCGCGGTGAAGCAGGCTGACGGCACCTTCGTGATCAACGGCAAGAAAAGCTGGATCACCTCCGGCCCGGTGGCCAAGTACATCGTGCTGTTCGCGATGAGCGAGCCGGACAAGGGCGCGCGTGGTATCACCGCCTTCATCATCGATACCGACAAGGCGGGTTTCGGCCGCGGCAAGACCGAGCCGAAGCTGGGCATCCGTGCTTCGGCCACCTGCGAGATCGAGTTCAACGATTACGTGGCGCAGGCCGAAGACGTGCTGGGCCAGGAAGGCGAGGGCTTCAAGATCGCCATGAGCGTGCTTGATGCTGGCCGCATCGGCATCGCCTCGCAGGCCATCGGCATCGCCCGTGCCGCCTATGAAGCGACCCTGGAATACGTGAAGGAGCGCAAGGCGTTCGGCGCGGCCATCGGTACCTTCCAGATGACCCAGGCCAAGATCGCCGACATGAAGTGCAAGCTGGACGCAGCGCTGCTGCTGACCCTGCGCGCCGCATGGGTGAAGGGCCAGGGCAAGCGTTTCAGCACCGAAGCCGCGGTGGCCAAGCTGACCGCTTCGGAAGCCGCGATGTGGATCACCCACCAGGCGGTGCAGATCCATGGCGGCATGGGTTATTCGAAGGAAATGCCGCTGGAGCGCTACTTCCGTGATGCCAAGATCACCGAGATCTACGAAGGCACCTCGGAAATCCAGCGCTTGGTGATCGCCCGCAACGAGACCGGACTGCGCTGAGTGGCAAGGGCCGCGCCGCTGCAACGGCGGCGCGGCCGGTAGATCCACGCCATGTGTGGATCTACACGGTCTTCCTGGCCGGGCGATACCCGATCTGTTCCAATACAGGTCGTTTATTACGCGGTCTGCAAAGATGATCTATCGAGGTTGGGGATTCATGACGCTGGTGACGCCGATCGCAGCCATCCTGCTGCTGGCGTACTTCTTCCCGCATGAAGGCTCCAAGGGCAACACTCCACTGCCCCAGGTGCTGCTGGGTGCAGGCATCGGCGCAGCGGTGAACGTACTGCTGGGCCTGTGGCTCAATCGTGTGCCCCGGCAGAAGGGCGAGGCCGCACCCCATCACTTCTTCTTCCTGCCGATGCAATGGCCTGCGCTGGCTCTCGTGGTGGTGTGCGTGGTGATTGCGCTGCTGCGCTGAGACGTGGCCCGAACGGCGCCAACCAAGGTTGGCGGCTACCGGGCATGCCGCAGCTCTGGTGATTGCCAGCCGTCGGGCATGTCGTTGCTCTGGTAGATGCCAACCTTGGTTGGGATGCATTCAAAAGCAGAAAAAAGGCCCCGGATCGCTCCGGGGCCTTTCTCGTTTCAGCTCACCACCGGATCAACGATCCGGGCGGTGTGCAGCATCCGCATCACGCTGGCGTTCCATGAACTCCTTGGACGGTTGATCCAGCTTGTCGCCCAGCATGCGGCGCACGACCACGAAGAACACCGGGATCATCAACAGGCCGAGCAGGGTGGCGAACAGCATGCCGCCGATCACGCCGGTACCGATGGCGTGGCGGGAGTTGGCGCCGGCGCCGGTGGAGATCGCCATCGGGATCACGCCCATGATGAACGCGAACGAGGTCATCAGGATCGGTCGGAAACGCAGGCGTGCCGCCTCGATGGTGGCATCACGCAGGGTCTTGCCAGCTGCGCGCTGCTCCACCGCGAACTCGACGATCAGGATCGCGTTCTTCGCCGCCAGGCCGATCACGGTGATCAGGCCGATCTTGAAGAACAGGTCGTTCGGCAGGCCACGCAGCATGGACAGGCCGAGGGCGCCGAGCACGCCCAGCGGCACTACCAGCAGCACCGCCACCGGGATCGACCAGCTTTCATACAACGCGGCCAGGCACAGGAACACCACTACGATCGACAGCACCAGCAGCAGCGTCGCCGCGTTGCCGGCCAGGATTTCCTGGTAGGACATGCCGGACCAGTCGTAGCCGAAACCGGCCGGCAGGTCGTCGTTGACGATCGCCTCCATGGTCTGCATCGCTTCACCCGAGCTGGTGCCCGGTGCCTGCGAACCGACGATGTTGATCGCCGAGTAGCCGTTGTAGCGGCTCAGCGACGGCGGTGCCGACACCCATTCGGACTTGACCACCGTGTTGAGCGGGATCATCGCGTTGGTACCGTCGGCATTGGTGGTCAGGCTGGACGGGCTGTAGAAGCTCTTCAGCGACTCCTGGCCGGTGCGGTACGGGCCATCGGCCTGCATGGTCACGCGCTTGATGCGGCCTTCATAGAAGAAGTCATTGACGTACACCGGGGCCAGCATCAGCTGGATGGTGCTGTACACGTCCGACACCGACATGCCCATCGACTGCGCCTGCACGCGATCCACGTGCAGCTGCAGCTGCGGCGCGTTTTCCAGGCCGTTCGGGCGCACACCGACCAGGTGGTCCGGTTTCTGCGCGGCCTGGCCGAGCAGGATGTTGCGGGCCTGGGTCAGCTGCTCGTAACCGGCACCGCTACGGTCCTGCAGCCACATGTCGAAGCCACCGAACTGGCCAAGGCCCTGCACGGTGGGCAGGTTGACCACGAAGATCTGCGCTTCCTTGATGCCATAGAACGCGCCGTTCATGTTCTGGATGAACTCCGGCGCGGTGAACTTGCGTTCCTCCCACGGCTTCAGGCGGATGAAGCCCATGCCCACGTTCTCGCCGGAACCGACGAAGCTGAAACCGGCCACCTGCAGCATGCCTTCATAGCCATCCTGCTTTTCCAGGATGCCACGCATCTGCGCGAACACTTCGTTGGTCTGGCCCTTGGTCGAGCCCGGCGGCAGCTGCACGATCGCCAGCGCATAGCCCTGGTCTTCTTCCGGCAGGAAGCTGCCCGGCATGCGGGTGAACAGGAAACCGCACAGAGCGGTCAGCACCACGAACAGGATCATCCAGCGCGGCGCATGCCGCACCGCCGAGGTGATGTGCCCCACGTAGGTGTGGCTGATCTTGTCGTAGTACTTGTTGAAGGTGCGGTAGACGATGTTCGGGTTGTCGTTGTGCGTCGGCTTGAGGAAGGTCGCGCACAGCGCCGGGGTGAAGCCCAGCGCCAGGAACGCCGAGAACGCCATCGAGATGGCGATGGTCAGCGCGAACTGCTTGTAGATCTCGCCGGCGGCACCGCCCTGCAGGGCGGACGGGATGAACACCGCGGCCAGCACGACGGTGATCGCCACCACCGCGCCGGTGATCTGGGTCATCGCCTTCTGCGTGGCCGGCTTCGGCGCCAGGCCCTCCTCGGTCATGATGCGTTCGACGTTCTCGATCACCACGATCGCGTCGTCGACCACGATGCCGATCGCCAGCACCATCGCGAACAGGGTCAGCTGGTTGATCGTGAAGCCGATCATCCACATGCCCAGGAAGGTACCGAGCAGGGCCACCGGGATGACCAGGGTCGGGATCAGGGTGGCGCGGAAGTTCTGCAGGAAGATCAGCATCACCAGGAACACCAGGAACACCGCCTCGAACAGCGTCTTGACCACTTCCTGGATCGAGATCTTGACGAAGGTGGTGCTGTCGTACGGCGAGAACCAGGTGACGCCGGCCGGGAAGCTGGGCTGCAGTTCGTCCATCTTGGCGCGCACCGCATCGGCCACGTTCAGGGCATTGGCGCCCGGCAGCAGCTGGATGGCGAAGGCGCCGGTCGGCTTGCCGTTGTACTGGGTGTCGAAGCCGTAGTTGTTGGCACCGAAGGCAACGCGGGCGATGTCCTTCAGCAGCACGCGCGAACCGTCAGCATTGGCGCGCAGGATGATGTTCTCGAACTCCTGCGGCGAACTGAAGCGGCCTTCGGCCGAGACCGTGGCGGTGAAGTGCTGGCCTTCCGGCGACGGGTCCGAACCCAGCGCACCGGCGGCGAACTGCACGTTCTGCGCGCGCACCGCCGCCAGCACCTGGCTGGCCGACAGGCCATAACCCTGCATCTTTTCCGGGTTCAGCCAGATGTTCATGGCGTACTCGGAACCGAACTGCTGCGTGCTGCCGACGCCGGGGATACGCGAGACCTGGTCGAGCACGCGCGAACCGACGATGTCGTTCAGGGCGTCACGGTTGATGGCGGGGGTATCGGACTGCAGCGCCACCACCATCAGGAAGCCGGCGTTGGCCTTGGCCACCACCACGCCCTGCTGGGTGACTTCCGAGGGCAGGCGTGGCGTGGCCAGCGAGACCTTGTTCTGCACCTGCACCTGGGCGATGTCCGGATCGGTACCGGTCTCGAAGGTCAGGGTGATCTGTGCACGGCCGTTGGAGGCGGACGAGGAGCTGAAGTACAGCAGGTGATCGATACCGGTCAGCTGCTGCTCGATCACCTGGGTGACCGACTTCTCCGTGGTGTCGGCACTGGCACCCGGGTAGGTGGCCGAGACGGTGACCTGCGGCGGGGCGATGTTGGGATAGGACTCCACGCCCAGGTTGAGGATCGCGATCACGCCGCTGAGCGAGATCAGGATCGCAACCACCCAGGCGAAGACTGGATGTTCGATGAAAAATTTAGGCATGACGGAAGGTTCCCGTTACTGCTTGTTCGAATCGGTGGCTGCCGGCTTGGCCGCATCGGCCTGCTCGGGCTTGGCCGCGTCGGCCGGTGCCTTGCCTGCGGCCGGTGCCGCGCCCGCCGGAGCGGCGCCGCCTGCGGCAGGCTTGCCGTTGGCGTCCTGCCCCGGGGTCCACGGCTTGGCGACTGCCGGTGCGCCTTCCTTGACCTTCTGCACGCCGGCCACGATCACCTTGTCACCGGCGGCCAGGCCGTCGCTGACCAGCCAGTTGCCGTTCTGTGCACCGTCGGTCTTCACGTTCTTGCGGATGACCTTGCCGTCGGCACCGACCACCATCACGTAGCCGCCGGTGGTGTCACGCAGCAGTGCCTGCTGCGGCACCAGGTAGGCGTTGTTGCGCTCGCCCAGGTTGGCCTGGAAGCTGACGAAGGCACCCGGCAGCAGGATCTGCTGCGGGTTCGGCAGCAGCGCACGCAGCGACACCGCGCCGGTGGCCGGGTCGACCGTGGTCGAAGAGAAGTCCAGCGTGCCCGGCTCGCTGTAAGTGGTGCCGTCGGCCAGCTTGACGTTGACCGTGGCCTTGCCGTCACCCGACAGCGCCAGCGCGCCCTTGGCCTGCTGCGCACGCAGCTGGGTCAGCTCATCCACGCTCAGCGAGAAGTTCACGTACAGCGGGTCGAGCTGGTCGACGGTGGTCAGCAGGGTCACATCGCCCTGGCCGACCAGTGCGCCCTCGGTGACCTGCTGCTTGTTGGCCACGCCACTGATCGGTGCGGTCACTTCGGTATAGCCCAGGCTGATGCGCGAGGAGGTCACCGCCGCTTCGGCCTGCTTGACCGCGGCCAGCGCGGTGCGTTCGGCCGATTCGGCGTTGTCCAGGTCGGACTTGGAGACGAACTGCTGCGGCGCCAGCGAACGGGCGCGGTCGGCGGCCACCTTGGCATTGGCGTAGGTGGCGCGGGCCGAAGCCAGCTGGGCCTCGGAGGCGTTGAGCGAGGCACGCAGCGGCGCCGGGTCGATCAGGAACAGGGGTTGCCCCTGCTTGACCTGGGAGCCTTCCTGGTAGACGCGCTTGAGCAGTACGCCCGGCACGCGCGCACGCACGTCGGCGCTGCGGAACGGCGACAGGCGGCCGACCAGCTCACGCTGCAGCGGCAGGGTCTGCGGCTTGGCGTCGATCACGCCCACCTCCGGCGGCGGGGGCGTCTGCTGTTCCGGCTTCTTGCAGGCAGCCAGCGCGACAGCAACGGCGCACGTCAAGGCAAGGGTGCGGAGTGGGGCGGTCATCAGGAGGAACTCCGGGGTTGGTTTGAAGACGGGGCCGGCGACGGCTGAGGCGCGAAGGCGCGCAGGAAGCTGTCGACGGAGAACTCTGCCCAGCGCCGACGCAGCTGCGCGTCATCACGATGGGGGGTATGGAAGCGCTGTTTGTCGAAATCCTGACCGGCGATCATGCTCAGCAGCAGTTCGGCCATGAAGTGCGGGTCGTCATGCCGGAGCTGGCCTCGCATGCAAACGGTTTCAATCCATTCAGCAAGATGAAGCGTCAGCGCGCCGGCACCATGCCGGTACAGCGTACGCGCCTCTTCGGGAAACTGGGATGCATCGGCGGCGATCAGCCGACAGGCCTGGCCCACGTGCGGTTGGTTGAAGTGCTCCAGAAAGTCGGTGGCGAACTGGAGCAGGCTGGCACGCAGGTCGTCAGTGCGGAGTGCACGAACCATGGCGCCGGTGGCGTGGCCGACGTGGCGCTGCATCACCCGGCGCAGCAGTTCCTGCTTGCTGCCGTAACGCGAGTACAGGGTCTGCTTGGAGCAGCCGGCGTGCTGGGCTACCGCATCCATGCTCATCTGCATGCCCTGCTGGGCCAGCAGCTCGCGCACGGCATCGAACACGCGCTCATCGCGTGCGTCGAGGGCAACGGGGAGGTAGGCCGGATTCACGCGGTGGACTATACCGTCCAGTTCAGGATTGTGGAATCGAATCGGTGTCGCCGCGTGTGTCTTCCGGTAACACGCTTTGCCGATCCTGTTGGCAGTGCTGAAGCGGGCGCCAGCACCATACCGGTGCGAACTGAATAGGCGTCTAAACCGCAGCAAACCCGAATCTGGTTATTCCGTCCTGCAGCAAGGCCTTTTCGTGCGGTAGGGCTACAATTTCATTTTCCCAACTGAGCAAGCGCATCGCTCTGCCATGAAACCGCAAAAAACCGCAGCCAAGACCGTGAAAAACAAGACCAAACCAGCAGAAGCGGAGGTCGCAGTGACCGCTGGTTTCTCCCTGGAGCCGGTGTACACGGCCTTGCGCAAGCGCTACCCCGCGGCCGCACAGGCCGAAGCAGTGGCATTTGCCACTGACTTCTACAAGCGCATGGAGTCGGACGAGTTCCCGCACCACAGCGCTGAAGAGTGGGCCGCTCTCGCGGCTGAGACGCTGGAATTCGCCCGTGCCCGCAAGGCCGGCAAGGCCAACGTCCGCGTGTTCAATCCGACCGCGAAGGCCAACGGTTGGGAGTCGCCGCACACCGTGCTGCAGATCGTCAACGACGACATGCCGTTCCTGGTCGACACCGTCACCATGTCGCTGGCCGAACAGGGCGTGGGTGTCCACGTGCTGGGCCACCCGGTGCTGCGTTTCACCCGCGACAAGGCCGGCAAGCTGGTCAAGGTCGGCGAAGGCGATGCCGAGTCGGTGATGCTGCTGGAGATCGACCGCCAGCCGGCCGACGCCATGGCCGCCATCGAACAGGCCATCAACAAGGCGCTGGACGAAGTGCGTGCGATCGTGCGCGACTGGCAGCCGATGAAGGACAAGGCGCTGGCACTGGCCGACGACCTGGGCAGCCGCCAGCTGCCGGTCGACGACGCGTCGCGCAAGGAAGCACAGGAGTTCCTGCGCTGGGCCGCCGACAACCACTTCACCTTCTTCGGCTACCGCGAGTACCGCGTCGAGAAGCAGGGCAAGGAAGACGTGCTGGCGCCGCTGAACGACACCGGCCTGGGCCTGATGCGCGGCAAGGACAAGTCCGCCGCCCGTCCGGTCAAGACCCTGGCCGCGCAGGGCCTGAACACCACGTCCGGGCTGAAGGACGCGCTGATCCTGACCAAGACCAATGCCCGTTCGCGGGTGCACCGCGCTGGCTACATGGACTACATCGGCGTGCTGGAATTCGACGCCAAGGGCAAGATCATCGGCGAGCAGCGCTTCCTCGGCCTGTTCACCTCCAGCGCCTATAACCGTCGCCCGTGGGAAATCCCGCTGGTGCGCCAGCGCCACGAGCACGTGATGAAGCAGTCGGGCCTGGCCCCGGCCAGCCACAGCGGCAAGGCCCTGCGCCACATCCTGGAAACCCTGCCGCGCGAAGAACTGTTCCAGTCCAGCGAGGACGAACTGTTCCGCACCGCGATGGGCGTGCTGGGCCTGCAGGAGCGCGTGCGCAGCCGCCTGTTCCTGCGCCGCGACAAGTACAGCCGTTTCATTTCCGCGCTGGTCTACCTGCCGCGCGAGCGCTTCAACACCGACGTGCGCCTGCGCATCGAAGCGATGCTGAAGGAAGCGCTGCACGGCGAGTACGTGGACAGCTCGGTGGTGCTGGGCGAATCGCCGCTGGCCCAGGTGCACCTGATCGTGCGCCCGAAGCCGGGTGAAATGCTCGACGTCGATACCGCCGAACTGGAGCAGAAGCTGGCCCAGGTGCTGCGCAACTGGCAGGACGACCTGCGCGAAGCGCTGGTGTCCCGCCATGGCGAGACCGAAGGCCTGCGCATCGCCGCCCGCATCGGCAAGGCGTTGCCGGCCGGCTACATCGAAGACAACAGCACCGCGGTTGCCGCCAACGATGTCAGCCAGCTCGACGCCCTGACCGGCCCGGACGACCTGCGCCTGAGCCTGCAGGCCGTGCCGCGCGAAAGCGGCGATGGCCTGCGCCTGAAGCTGTATCGCCAGCTGGACGACATTCCGCTGTCGGATGCGCTGCCGATGATGGAAAACATGGGCCTGCGCGTGATCGCCGAGCGTCCGTACCGCCTGTCGGTCGACAACGCGCCGGTGTACGTGCAGGACTTCGAGGTCGAATCGACCGCCGGCGCGATCGATGCCGCCAGCGTCGATGAAGCCTTCGGCGAGACCTTCGCCCGCGTCTGGCACGGCGATGCCGAGAACGATGGCTTCAACCGCCTGGTGCTGGCTGCCGGCCTGCATTGGCGCCAGGTCGCCATGCTGCGTGGCTACTGCAAGTACCTGCTGCAGACCGGCGTGCCGTTCTCGCAGGCCTACGTGGAAGGCACCTTCGCGCGCTACCCGCTGCTGGCCCGCTTGCTGGTCGAGCTGTTCGAAGCACGCTTCGATCCGGCCACCGGCCACGAGAGCAAGGACGACATCGCTGCCGGCCAGGCCCAGCTGAAGGCCCACTTCGATGTGCTGGCTGCTGGCGACGACGCCACCCTGAAGGTGCTCAAGACCGTGGTCGACGCCCGCAAGGGTGACCGCGACGCACAGATGCAGGCTGCGCGCGATGCGCTGCTGAAGCTGATGGACCGCGTGTCCAGCCTGGACGAGGACCGCATCCTGCGCTCGTTCATGGGTGTGATCGACGCGACCCTGCGTACCAGCTACTACCAGACCGATGCCAACGGCCAGCACGGCCATGTCATCAGCTTCAAGTTCGATTCGGCGCTGGTGCCGGACCTGCCGAAGCCGCGCCCGTACCGCGAAATCTTCGTCTACGGCCCGCGCGTGGAAGGTACCCACCTGCGCTTCGGCGCCGTGGCCCGTGGTGGCCTGCGCTGGTCGGATCGTCGCGAAGACTTCCGTACCGAAGTGCTGGGCCTGGTCAAGGCGCAGATGGTCAAGAACACCGTCATCGTGCCGGTCGGCGCGAAGGGTGGCTTCTTCGCCAAGATGCCGCCGGTGAATGGCGATCGCGATGCGATCTTCGCCAACGGCGTGGCCTGCTACAAGCTGTTCATCCAGGGCCTGCTGGACATCACCGACAACATCGTCAACAACAAGATCGTGCCGCCGGTGGATGTCGTGCGCCACGACATGGACGATCCGTACCTGGTGGTGGCGGCCGACAAGGGCACCGCGACCTTCTCCGACATCGCCAACGGCCTGGCCATTGCGCACGGCTTCTGGATGGGCGATGCATTCGCCTCCGGTGGTTCGGTCGGTTACGACCACAAGGGCATGGGCATCACCGCACGCGGTGCGTGGGAGTCGGTCAAGCGCCACTTCCGTGCGCTGGGTCGTGACAGCCAGAGCCAGGACTTCACCGCGGTCGGCGTCGGCGACATGTCCGGCGACGTGTTCGGCAACGGCATGCTGCTGTCGCGCCACATCCGCCTGGTCGCTGCATTCGACCACCGCCACATCTTCCTGGACCCGAACCCGGATGCGGCCACCACGTTCGTCGAACGTGAGCGCCTGTTCACCGTGCCGCGTTCGAGCTGGGCGGACTACGATGCCAAGCTGATCAGCAAGGGCGGCGGCATCTATCCGCGCAGCCTGAAGTCGATCGAGATCACCCCGCAGGTGCGTGAAGCGCTGGGCCTGGACGACAACGTCAAGGCGCTGTCGCCGAACGATCTGATGAGCGCGATCCTGAAGGCACCGGTCGACCTGCTGTGGAACGGCGGCATCGGTACCTACGTGAAGGCTGCCAGCGAGCAGCACAGCGATGTCGGCGACCGCGCCAACAACGCGCTGCGCGTGAATGGTGGCGAGCTGCGCTGCAAGGTAGTGGGCGAGGGCGGCAACCTGGGCATGACCCAGCTGGGCCGCATCGAAGCCGCGCAGGCCGGCGTGCTGCTCAACACCGACTTCATCGACAACTCGGCCGGTGTCGACACCTCCGACCATGAAGTCAACATCAAGATCCTGCTCAATGATGTGGTGCGGGCCAAGAAGCTGACCGTCGAGCAGCGCAACAAGCTGCTGGCCTCGATGACCGATGAAGTCGCAGAGCTGGTGCTCAACGACAACTACCGCCAGAACCAGGCGCTGAGCCTGATGGAGCGGATGGCGGTCAAGCGCCTGGGTTCCAAGCAGCACTTCATCCGTACCCTGGAACAGCAGGGGCTGCTCGACCGCCAGATCGAGTTCCTGCCGTCCGACGCCGAGCTGTCCCAGCGCAAGGCACGTGGCCAGGGCCTGACCCGTCCGGAACTGTCGGTGCTGCTGTCCTACTCCAAGCTGGTGGCGTTCGCCCAGCTGCTGGATTCGGACATCCCGGAAGATCCGTACCTGTCCAAGGAACTGCAGCGCTACTTCCCGACCCCGCTGCAGAAGAAGTACGCCGACGCGATGGAGCGTCACCGCCTGAAGCGCGAAATCATCGCCACGGCCGTGACCAACCAGACCATCAACCGCATGGGCGCTACCTTCCTGATGCGCATGCAGGAAGACACCGGCCGTTCCATCGCCGAGGTCGCCAAGGCCTACACCATCAGCCGCGAAACGCTGGATGCACGCGCGCTGTGGGCGCAGATCGATGCCCTCGACGGCAAAGTGCCGGAGTCGGTGCAGATCGATGCGCTGGAAGTGATCTGGAAGCTGCAGCGCTCGTTCGTGCGCTGGCTGCTGTCGCGCCCGGGTGCGATGCCGGGCATCACCGAAGCGGTCAACCGCTACCAGGGTCCGTTCAACGACATCCGCGTTGCTTCGGGTGTGCTGCCGGATTCGCAGCGTCCGACCTACGAAGCCCTGGTGGCCGAGTGGAAGGAAAAGGGCCTGCCGTCCGCGCTGGCGCAGCAGCTGGCCGAACTGCACTTCCTGGAGCCGGCGTTCGACATCATCGAACTGGCCCGCACCCGCAAGCTGAAGCCGGTGGACGTGTCCAAGGTCCACTTCCGCCTGGGCGATGCCCTGCAGCTGCCGTGGCTGTTCGAGCAGGTCGACGCGCTGGAGGTCAACGGTCGTTGGCACGCCGTGGCACGTGGCGTGCTGCGTGACGAACTGGCGGCCAACCACCGCAACCTGGCCGGCCAGGTGCTGGGCACCAAGGGCAGCAGCGCGGAGGCCAAGGTCGCAGCCTGGATGGGCCGTGACGACAACAGCCTGCGCTTCACCCTGGCGATGCTGGCCGAACTGGCCGAGCAGAAGACCCTGGACTACCCGACCGTTTCGGTCGCAGTCCAGCGCCTGGGCCAGCTGGCCGCGCACGGTGCGTAAGTGATGTAACGCCGGGCGCTGCCCGGCATGCGTGAAACACAGCGGCCCCGCGAAAGCGGGGCCGTTCTGTTTTTGCCTGTCTATTCTGCGATCACTGACCCGACGCCGGCCGTCGACCTGTCAGGTGGATGTCCGGCCCGTCCGCCGGGACCGTGAGCGCCATGGATGGCGCGACCGAGCCCCCAGGGATGGGTTTACGGCGTGTCCCGGCGGACGGGCCGGTCATCCGCCCAGCGGAGTCCAACCTCCGGCGCTCGGTTATGCTCTCCCTCATGCCTTCCCCCCGGATCCACCGATGAGCGACACCCCCCGCATCGCTTTCCTGGCCAGCACCACCGAACCTGCGCAGATGGCTCGCGCGGCGATGATTTCGCGTTATGGCGATCACACGCCGGAGCAGGCCGACGTACTGTGCCCGCTGGGTGGCGACGGCTTCATGCTGCAGACCCTGCACCGGCACGGGCACCTGGGCAAGCCGGTGTTCGGCATGAAGCTGGGCACGGTCGGTTTCCTGATGAACCAGTACCGTGGCGACGATGACGTGCAGGCCCGCATTGCGCGCGCCGAACCGGCCAACCTGCGCCCGCTGGAAATGGTCGCGCTGACCGAATCGGGCACCAGTACCGGTTCGCTGGCCTACAACGATGTCTCGCTGCTGCGGCAGACCCGGCAAGCCGCGCATATCGGCATCGACCTGAACGGCCAGGAGCGCGTGGCTGAACTGATCGGCGACGGCGTGCTGGTGGCCACCCCGGCCGGCAGCACCGCCTATAACTATTCCGCGCATGGCCCGGTGCTGCCGCTGGGCTCGCACACCATCGCGCTGACGCCGTTGGCGCCCTATCGCCCACGGCGCTGGCGCGGCGCGATCCTGAAGGCGGATACCGAAGTGCGCTTCCGCGTGCTTGATCCGTACAAGCGTCCGGTCAGCGTGACCGCCGATTCGCACGAGACCCGCGACGTGGTCGAGGTGACCATCCGCGAGTCGAAGGACCGCCGCGTGACCCTGCTGTTCGACCCGGAGCACAATCTGGAAGACCGGATCCTGAGCGAACAGTTCGTTTTTTGAGGACAATAGGCGGCCGGCCATGCCGACCGCTTGAAGGACCCCCACCGATGGGCGACAACTCCCCCCGTTTGCTGACCGTCGCGGTGACCTCGCGCGCGCTGTTCGACCTCGAGGAAAGCCACGCGTTGTTCGAGAGCGATGGCGTGGCGGCCTATGCCGAGTTCCAGCGTCAGCACGAAGACGACATCCTCGGCCCGGGTGTGGCGTTCCCGGTGGTGCGCAAGCTGCTGGCGTTGAACCAGGGCGCCAGCCCGGAGAACCCGCGGGTCGAGGTCATCCTGCTGTCGCGCAACTCGGCCGATACCGGCCTGCGCATTTTCAACTCGATCCAACACTACGGCCTGGGCATCATCCGCGCGACGTTCACCGCCGGCGAGCCGACCTGGCCCTACGTGAAGCCGTTCGGCACCGACCTGTTCCTGTCGGCCAACCCGGAATCAGTGCGCAGCGCGCTGCGCCATGGCATCGCTGCGGCCACCATCCTGCCCAAGCCGCCCGGCGAAACCGCCGCGGCGGCAGCCGATCAGATCGACATCACCCGCCCGGCCGGGCAGCTGCGCATCGCCTTCGACGGTGATGCGGTGATCTTCGGTGATGAGAGCGAGCGCATTTCGCGCGAGCAGGGCGTGGAAGCGTTTGGTCGCCACGAGCGCGAACGTGCCCGGGAACCGCTCAGTGGCGGCCCGTTCCGTGGCTTCCTGTCGGCCCTGCATACGCTGCAGGAAGTCTTCCCGGCCGGCGAAAGCGCACCGATCCGCACCGCATTGGTGACCGCACGCTCGGCACCGGCGCACGAGCGGGTGATCCGCACCCTGCGCGAGTGGGGCGTGCGCCTGGACGAGGCGCTGTTCCTCGGCGGCCGCCACAAGGGCCCGTTCCTGCAGGCGTTCGGCGCCGACATCTTCTTCGATGATTCGCAGCACAACATCGACAGCGCCCGCGAGCATGTGGCCGCCGGCCACGTACCGCACGGCGTCGCCAACGAAGGCTGAAGCCATGCCGGGTAGGTGCCGACCGTCGGTTGGCACTGCTTTGGATCCATGCCCACCAAGGTGGGCATCTACCAGAGCCGCATGCCCCGGTAGTTGCCAACCTAGGTCGGCATCGCCCTCAGGCCCCCGGGTGCGATCAAGGGCTGCCCGACATCCCCAGCTGCAGGTCCACCAGCTTCCAGCGCAGGCCCTGCGGCTCCAGCACGACCTTCATCGGCGGCTGGCCGGGGCCGCGATCGACATCGATCACGAAGCGGTCCAGCGCTTCGAAATGATGCTCGGCATGCTTCAGCGGTCGCGCCGGCTCGGTCGGGCCGAAGGCATCGCCGCCCTGCAGTTCATTGCGGCCGCGCTTCCACAGCACGTGGCCCTGCAGCATCGCGCCGATACCGGTCGGGGTCACCATGGTGTCCACCGCGGCACCGCCTAGCTGGTCGCCCAACCCATACAGCAGGGCACCGAAGGGACTGGCCGCCACATCCGGGCCGGCCTGGCGCACCAGGTAGTCGTTGAGCTGCGCCCGCAGGCTGCTGCGCACGCGCGGGAAATCCACGTAGCGCTCCAGGCGCGCGGTGTCGCGCTGTTCAATGGCCTGGGACAGCCCGCGCACGGTCATGTAGGGGCCACCGAACCACCAGGCGGCCAAGGCCAGGACCAGCAGCACAACGAGTACAGTGAGTTTCTTCATGCCGCACAGACTGCCGCAACCGCAGCGGCATGGGGTGAAGACTCAATGACTGGGTGATCCGCGCCCATCACCGAAGGCGTTCACCAGCTGCTGGCGTTCGGCTGCGGTCAGTGCCTCAAGCCGCGTCGCCAGTACTTCGTCCAGGCTGACGGTGCGGGTGGTGCCGAGGATGCCGCTGGCCACGCCGGGATGGCCCAGGGCGTAGGCAAACGCGGTCTGGGCGGGGCGCTGGCTGCGGATGGTAGCGATGGCGTGGCGCATCCGGCGTGCACTGTGCATCAGTGCGCGGCTGCTTGGCTTGAGCCAGGCTCTGGCCAGGTACCAGGCGTCGGCCGGGCGCGGCAGGCGGGCGCGTGACGGCAGCAGATGGCCCTGCGCCAGCACGGTGCCGGCCAGCACGCCGATGCCCGCCGCGTGCAACTGGTCGATCAGCGGTTCACGGTCCTGCTGCAGGGCGTTGTAGTCCAGAAGCACCACATCGAACAGCATGGGATGGTCGATCATCCAGCACAGGGTCGACGCCGTGTGCGTATTGATGCCGGTGTGCCGGATCAGCCCGCGTTCGCGCAGTCGCTGCAGTGCGGCCAGCAGGTCATCGTTGATGTCGTGCTGGCTGGCACCGTGCAGCTGGTAGATATCGAGGTAATCCAGGCCGAGGTTGCGCAGCGAGGCTTCGCAGCTGGCGGTGATGGCGGCGGGCGAGAAATTGCGCTGCTCGGCGCCGCTGGTGCCGGCCTGGCCGGTCAGCGTGCCGCCCTTGCTGGAGATCACCAGCGACTCGCGCGGGTATCGCTTCAGCAACGGGCGCAGGATGCGGCCCAGCCGCGGCTCGGCGTGGAAACCGGAGTAGTTGTGACCGGTGTCCAACAGGTTGACGCCCTGTGCCAGTGCATGCCCGACCACGTGCGCGGCCGACTGTTCCGGGAACCGGCGATGCCCCCAGAAGCCGGAACAGCCCAGGCCCACCGGCGAAACCGCCAGCCCGGTGCGGCCCAGCGTGCGGCGTTGGTGCGCCAACGGCATCAAAATTCCAAGTCCAGTGCCGCGCACAGATAGTCGACGAACGGGCCCAGCCCTGCCAGATCCCTGCCGAGCGTGGACAGCAGGCGAGGGCCGGTCATGGTGGCGTCGTCCAGCGAGCGCCACATCACCCAGTTGCGATGCTTGAGGTCGTCGATGAACTCGAAATCGGCCGGGAAGCCGCGCGGTGGACGCACCAGTTTTTCGCTCTCCTCGAAGTCGAAGCGCTTGCGCAGCGCGGGAGCATGCGCGGCCGCCTTCCAGCTGCCCGGGTTGTCGAGGATGAAGTGGCGCACGCGGCGCTGGGTCTCCGGTTCTGGATGCCACAGGCCGGCGCCAACGAAGCTCTCGCCCGGTTGCAGGTGCACGTAGAACGAAGGCGCGGCCACTTCGCGGCGGCGCTCATGGAACAGGCGCGCACCCTGCCAGGTTTTGTACGGGGATTTGTCGTTGGAGAAGCGCGCGTCGCGGTGGATGCGGAACAGCGAGCCACCTACGCCACGGGTATCGGCGCGGAAGTGGTCGCTGATCTCCGCCAGCGCTGGCTGCAGGTCACCCAGCAGGCGCAGGAACGGCTGCCGGACGTGGTCTTCATACTGCTGGCGGTGATCGTTGAACCACGCCTTTTCGTTATGCCGCGCCAGGCTGCGCAGGAACTTGAAGCTGGCGTCCGAGAAATAGGTACTCACAAGGTCTCCTGCAGCTGCTGGCCCCAGTCGCGCAGCGCTTGCAGCAGGGCCTGGCGCCGGGTGTCATCGGGCGCTTCGGCGGCCAGTGCATCGAGCTGCTGCTGGTACTGGGGCAGGTTGAGTTCGCCCAGGCCGCCGTCTCCGAGCAGGCGCTGGCGGCGGTAATCCTGCCAGCGCTGGTGTTCAGGCGGCGCGAGGCTGTCGGGATGATTGCGCGCGCGGTAGCGGAACAGCAGTTCGGGCAGGCGCGGGTCGCGGAAGCGGCCTTCCAGCGCGGCCAGCTGTTCCGGCGCTGTGGTGCGGGCCAGCGCCAGCAGCGGCTTGTCGCCATTGCCGAGGAAGCCGTCGTACAGCGAGGCATCGACGTCGGCCACGGTGGCCGCACGGGGCTGGTTGTAGACCTGGCGCGCCTTCTCGGCCAGCTGCGGGGCGAACGCGCGCAGGCGCTCGACCTTGGCCTCGATCGCGGCCACGTCCAGGCCGAGTCGCGCGTGGTCATCGGCGCGCAGGTGGTTCCAGGCGATCAGTGCTGGCACCTTGTTCAGATGCACTTCCTTCAGTGGCACCCGCGCCGCGCCTTCGGGCAGTTCGCTGGCGCGCATGTACAGGCGCTGTGCGATCACCTCGGCCGGCAGTGCCAGCAGGTCGTCGATGTCGCCATCCAGGTCGAACACGATCACGCGGTTGCTGATGGTGGGATGCACGGCCAAGGGCAGCACCGGCGCCGCGCACAGGCGACTGGCGGGGTAGCGCATGGAAATGTGCAGCACGGGTTTCATCGCGGTCACGTCCAGCAGGCTGCCGACGAAGCGCTTGTCGCGCAGCTTCAGCGCGTACTCCCACAGCCGCGGCTGCGACTGCTTGAACAGGCGTGCCATGCCGATGGTGGCGCGCACGTCGGACAGCGCTTCGTGCGCATCGCCTTCGCGCACGTTGTTGGCCTCGGCCAGGTGCTCGAGCTTGAACGAGGTGGCGCCGTCCTCGCGCAGCGGCCACTGGATGCCGTCCGGACGCATCGCGCGCATGAGTCGCAGCATGTCCAGCAGGTCCCAGCGCGAATTGCCGTTGCGCCACTCGCGTTCGTAGGGGTCATGGAAGTTACGGAACAGGCCGTAGCGAACGAATTCATCGTCGAAGCGCAGGGTGTTGTAGCCCAATGCGCAGGTGCCGGGACGCGATAGCTGCTCGTTGATACGGTCGAAGGCTTCGGCCTCGCTGATGCCCTCGGCCAGGGCCTGCTGCGGGGTGATGCCGGTGACCAGGGTGGCCATCGGCGAGGGCAGCAGGTCGTCGGCCGGGCGCACGAAGAAACTGACCGGGGTATCGATTTCGTTGAGGTCGGCGTCGGTACGGATGGCGGCGTACTGGGAGATGCGCGTGCGTCGCGGGTCCTGGCCGAAGGTTTCCAGATCGTAGAACAGGAAGCTGTCAGCCATCAGTGCGCGCCCTCCAGGATCGGCAGCTGCGCGTGGATCTGCGCTTCCAGTGCCGTCCAGTCGATGTTGTCCAGTGAGTGGTGACCTGCAGTGGCCGCCGCCAGCATCTCGCGCTGCAGTTCGGTACGGCGCAGCGCCTCGGCGTAGGGCGTGTGCAGGAAAGTGACCATCGTGTAATGCGGTACGAAGCGGGTCGGCCAGCGCCGCTGCAGTTCCTGCTCCAGGTCGCGCTGCAGAAGGAACGCAGGATCGGCCACGCGGTCGCGCATCTCCAGGTAGTTCTCCAGCGCCATCTGCTGGATGGCACGTGCATTCGGCTTGCGCTCGGCTTCGAAGGCTTCGAACGCGCCTTCCAGATCGTCCGCTTCCATCAGATGACGGGCCAGAGACACGCAATCCTCGAATGCGCAGTTCATGCCCTGGCCGTGGAACGGCACCATCGCATGCGCAGCATCGCCGATCAGTACGGCGCGGCCCTGCTGATGCCATCGGTCCAGGGTGAGCGTGCCGAGCAGGCCCGGCGGGTGTTGTTCCCAGTCCGCGCGCAGGTTCGGGATCAACGGCAAGGTGTCGGCGAACTCCCGCGCGAACAGCGCCTCGGCCTGTACGCCGGTGTTGACCGTGGCGAAGCTGGGCTCGCCCTGGTTGGGCAGGAACAGGGTGACGGTGAAGGTGCCTTCGTGGTTGGGCAGGGCGATGCACATGTAGTGGCCGCGCGGCCAGATGTGCAGTGCGTTGCGCTCGATGCGGAAGCTGCCATCTGCGGCCGGCGGGATCTCCAGCTCCTTGTAGGAGTGGTCGAGGAAGGCGATGTCCTCGCCCAGCGGCGCACGGCGGTTCATCGCCGCGCGCAGCGCCGAGCCGGCGCCGTCCGCACCGATCAGGGTGTCGAAGCGGATGTCGTGCGGGCTGTCGTCGCGATCATCGATGAAGCGCGCGTAGCCGGCATCGAAATCGACGGTGTGCAGGCGGCGATGGAAGTGCACGGTGGCGCCGGCCTGTTCGGCCAGTTCCAGCAGCGTGGTGTTCAGGTCGCTGCGGTGGATCGACCAGATCACTTCGCTGTCATCACGGCCATAGCGCTGCAGCTGCGGTTCGCCTTCGCGCGGGTGCACCATGCGGCCGCGCATCATCACCGCGCGCGCCATCACCTCGTCTTCCACGCCGGCCTGGCGCAGCGCATTGCGCCCACGCTCGGCCAGCGCCAGGTTGATCGAGCGGCCGCTCTCGTAGTCGGCCACGCGCGGATCGCCGCGGCGCTCGTACAGGGTGATGCGCCAGCCCTGGCGTGACAGCAGGATGGCCAGCAGGGACCCGGCAAGGCCGGCACCGATAATGCTCAACGAGCGGGAAGCGTGTGCGATCAACGAACTGTCCAGCAGTAGGGGAAGGGACCGGCTTAGAGGCCGGCCCAGGCTTCCACTTCCTCGACGAAGTGGTGCACGTCCAGGTAGCGGTTGTAGAGCGGGGTGGGCGAAATACGGATCACGTCGGGTTCGCGCCAATCGCCGAGCACGCCGATGCCGCGCAGGTGTTCGAACAGTGCGCGGCCACGTTCGCGGCCCCCGATCACGCGCAGCGACAACTGGCAGCCGCGACGCTGCGGGTCGGCCGGGGTGATGATGTCCAGCACCTGCGGCAGGCGCGCGCGTACGAGTGCTTCGAGCATGCCGGTGAGTGCCAGCGATTTGCTGCGCAGCGCCTCCATGCCGGCACGCTCGAACAGCTCCAGCGAGGCACGCAGCGGTGCCAGGCCGAGGATCGGCGGGTTGCTCAGCTGCCAGCCTTCGGCGCCGATGGCCGGGGTGAACTGTGGTGCCATCTGGAAGCGGGTGGACTCTTCATGGCCCCACCAGCCGGCGAAACGCGGAAGGCTGGTGTCGCGATGGTGGCGCTCGTGCACGAAGGCGCCGGCAACCGCGCCAGGGCCGCTGTTGAGGTACTTGTAGTGGCACCACACGGCGAAGTCGGGTGCGATGTCATGCAGGCGCAGCGGCAGGTTGCCGACCGAGTGCGCCAGGTCGAAGCCGATGCGTGCGCCCTGCAGGCGGGCGGCACGGGTGATCGCATCCAGGTCGAAAGCCTGGCCGGTGCGGTACTGCACGCCGGGCCACAGCACCAGCGCCAGGCGCGGGCCGTGTTCGGCAATGGCGTGCTCGATCGCGGCCAGCGAGATCGTGCCGTTGGCCTCGTCCGGCTGCACTTCCACCAGGCACTCGGTCGGGTCGAAACCATGGAAGCGGATCTGTGCTTCCACCGCATGACGGTCGGTCGGGAATGCACCGGCCTCCATCAGGATCACCGGGCGCTCGGCCGTTGGCCGGTAGAAGCTGACCATCATCAGGTGCAGGTTCACGCTCAGCGTGTTCATCGCCACCACTTCGCTGGGCAATGCTCCGACCACGCGGGCCAGCTGCGCGCTCACCAGACGGTGGTAGGACAGCCACTGCGTCGGGCCGGTGAAGTGGCCTTCCACGGCCAGCTCGCCCCACTGCTTCATCACTTCCTGCACGGCCGCCTGTGCGCCACGCGGCTGCAGCCCCAGCGAGTTGCCGACGAAGTAGGTCTGCTCGCCGCCACCATGGCGCGGAATCAGGAATTCATTGCGCAGCGGGCGCAGCGGATCGGCGGCGTCCAGGGCGATGGCGTGGGTGCGGCTGAGCAGGTCGGACATGGTCGGGCAACAGGCTGCAACGGGGCTGCCAGTGTAGCGCTTGGCGGCGTGCCTGCCGCCGAACCTGTAGAGCCGAGCCCATGCTCGGCTGCCGGGCCACGAAGCCGAGCATGGGCTCGGCTCTACAGGGGCAGGTGCTCAGCCCGCCGCAGGCACCGGCAGCGGATCCACGTGCCCGCACTGGCTGCAGGTACGCAGCTCCAGGCTGGCGTGGTAACGCGCGAACACCTTGGGCAGGTCGGTTTCGATGTTCTGCAGCGGGAAGTACTCTTCGTGCAGCTTGTGGTTGCAGTGTTCGCAATGCCAGATCACACCGTCCATCTCATGCGGCAGGCGCTTGCGCTCGACCACCAGGCCGATGCCACCGGGCGGACGCCGCGGCGAGTGCGGCACCTTCGCCGGCAGCAGGAAGATCTCGCCGGCGCGGATCGGAATGTCGCGCACCGCGCCGTCTTCCTGCACCTTCAGCACCATCTCGCCTTCGAGCTGGTAGAACCACTCCGGGCCTTCGTCGTAGTGGAAGTCGGTACGCGAGTTCGGCCCGCCCACCACCATCACAATGAAGTCGCCATTGTCGATCATCTTGTTGCCCACCGGTGGCTTCAGCAGGTGGCGGTTTTCTTCGATCCAGGCGTGCAGGTTGATCGGCGAAGCGAGCATGGTGGTCATCCGTAAGGGATCAGTCGCGCTTGCCCTTGCGCGGAATGTAGGACAGGGCCTTTTCATACGCCGGCTGCAGCTCTTCCTGCGAACCGACGTCGATGCCCATCTCGCGCACGCGTCCGTCCTTCAGACTGTAGACCCAGCCATGCACCATCAGCTTCTGGCCGCGGGCCCAGGCGTCCTGCACGATGGTCGAGCGGCACAGGTTGGCAACCTGCTCGATCACGTTCAGTTCGCACAGGCGAGCGTGCTTGAGCTCATCGGTCTCGATCGCATCGAGGATGCCGGTGTGCTTCTGCATCACGTCGCCCACATGGCGCAGCCAGTTGTCGGCCAGGCCGACGCGGGTGTTGTGCAGGCAGGCATGCACACCGCCGCAGCCGTAGTGGCCGACGATCAGGATGTGCTTCACCTTCAGCTGGTCCACCGCGTACTGCACCACGCTCAGGCAGTTCAGGTCGGTGTGGGCGACCACGTTGGCGACGTTGCGGTGCACGAACACTTCACCCGGGGCCATGCCGATGATCTGGTTGGCCGGCACGCGCGAATCGGAGCAGCCGATCCACAGGTATTCCGGGTGCTGCTGCTTGGCCAGCTGGTGGAAGAACTCGGGGTCTTCCTTCTCGATGCGGTCGGCCCAGTCGCGGTTGTTCTGCAGCAGCTTGTGGATGTCTTTCATGTACGGGTCCCTGGCGTCGGGTGGGGGCGCGCCGCAGCCATCCGGCTGCGTCGTCGCGGGAATCTGGGGCGTTCAGTCGCTGCGGGCAGCCTGTTCGCGGTGCCAGCGCATCCACTGCGCCAACTCGGTGGAAGAGGGGGTGCCGAGCTGTTCCAGTTCGGCGATCACGGCGCGCTGGTTGGCGTCGGGATGGTTCTGGCTCAGCTTGAGCTTGAGCTGCAC
The DNA here is from genome assembly GCF_029841665.1 of Stenotrophomonas sp. GD03819. Taxonomy (NCBI): domain Bacteria; kingdom Pseudomonadati; phylum Pseudomonadota; class Gammaproteobacteria; order Lysobacterales; family Lysobacteraceae; genus Stenotrophomonas; species Stenotrophomonas sp. GD03819. The sequence goes on along the minus strand of NZ_JAOCEW010000004.1, from coordinate 131,454 downwards.
CTGCTCGACCTGGAAACGGAAGCCGACGATGGCCCGCAGCTCCGGGCCGTGTTCGGCACGCGTGGCATCGAACTGCCAGGCCTGGCCGATACTGGCTTCGAAACGGTCGCTGATCGTACCGACCAGTTCGGCCAGCGCATCAGTGTCGTCGAAGGTCTGCAGCTGGCCACGCAGTTCGGCAGCGGCGTAGTTCCAGGTCGGCACCCGCGCCGCAGGTTCCTTGTCCGGGTACCTGCTGGCCGAGACATAGCCGTGCGGGCCGTCGACCAGCACCTTGGTCGCGCCGCTGTGGCGCGACTGCGGGTTGGCGCGGGCCCAGTGGCCGCGCAGTTCGATCTGTTCGCCGTCACGCCGGTACAGTATCGGCATCCGGGTCAGCTCCGGCAGACCATCGCGACCGGGCGTGAGCACGGTAACGAACGGGTCGCGCGCCAGCAGGCGGTCCAGCCAGAGCAGGTCGGTCTCGGCGAAGGCGCGCGGGGTGAACATGCTGGGTTCAGGCGCTCCCGCCCAGCGACTGGATCATGCGGCCACGCAGGCCCTCGTCGCTGTCGGCCTGCGGCGGCTGCACTTCGTGCAGGCTGAAGCCGCGCACCAGCGCGTCCTCTTCGTCCAGGCCGTCGTACTCGACGAACTCGGCGTCGAACAGCTGCGAACGGGCGGTGTCTTCGCTGTCATAGCTCAGCGTGTTGCCATCGCTGTCGAGCACTTCGGCGGTGCCGGCCGGGCGCACGCGCAGGCGCGCCCAGATCAGGGTGTTGCCGAGGCTGGCCAGCCACCAGCTGTCGCGCGAGGCGGTGATGTCATTCATGGGTGTGTTACCAGAGCGAGGCCAGCCAGAGCAGGGCGGCCATGCCCAGTCCGGCCAGCAGGGTCAGCAGCGATACCCAGGCCGGCGTCGCCAGCCCGGACAGCGAGCGGTCCGGCTGATTGCGATAGTCGCGGCGCAGCAGCCAGGCCAGGGCATCGGGCTTGAGGAAGGCGCCGCTGCCGAAGCGCTCGGCGAGCGCCGGATGGCGGTCGCGCACATGCACCAGGGTCAGCGGCCAGAAGATCACGAAGGCACTGAACCCGGCCACTGCAACGCCGACGAAACAGAGGGCGAAGAACAGGGTCATGGGGCAGTACCTCCGTGGTCGTGTGGGGCTTAGAAGTCCGCGCTGCCGGGGGCGCGCGGGTAGGGGATCGCATCGCGGATGTTGGACAGCCCGCAGACGTAGACCACCAGGCGCTCGAAGCCCAGGCCGAAGCCGGCGTGCGGCACCGAACCATAGCGGCGGAAATCGCGGTACCAGCTGTAATGCTCGCGATCCAGGCCGAACTGGGCCATGCGCGCATCCAGCACGTCCAGGCGCTCTTCGCGCTGGCTGCCGCCGATGATCTCGCCGATGCCCGGGGCCAGCACGTCCATCGCGGCGACGGTCTTGCCGTCGTCGTTCAGGCGCATGTAGAAGGCCTTGATGTGCTCCGGATAGTTGGTCACCACCACCGGGCGGCCGACGTGTTCCTCGGTCAGCCAGCGCTCGTGCTCGGTCTGCAGGTCCAGGCCCCATTCGACCGGGAAGTCGAACTTCCTGCCGGACTTCTGCAGCAGGGTGACCGCATCGGTGTAGTCGATGCGCTCGAACGGTGCGTTGATGAAGTCTTCCAGCTTGGTGATTGCGTTCTTGTCCACGCGCTCGGCGATGAAGGCCAGGTCGTCGCTGCGCTCGTTCAGCACCGCGCGGAACAGGTACTTCAGGAACTCTTCGGCCAGGCGTGCGTCTTCAGCCAGGTCGGCGAAGGCGATTTCCGGCTCGATCATCCAGAATTCCGCCAGGTGGCGGGTGGTGTGGCTGTTCTCGGCGCGGAAGGTCGGGCCGAAGGTGTAGACCTTGCTCAGCGCCAGGCAGTAAGCCTCGACGTTCAGCTGGCCGGACACGGTCAGGAAGGTTTCCTTGCCGAAGAAGTCACGGCTGAAATCGATCGCGCCCCTCTCATCGCGCGGCAGGTTCACCATGTCCAGGGTGGACACGCGGAACATCTGGCCGGCGCCTTCGGCGTCGGAGGTGGTGATGATCGGGGTGCTGATCCAGTTGAAGCCGTTCTCGTGGAAGAAGCGGTGCACGGCCTGGGCCAGGCAGTTGCGGATGCGGGTGACCGCACCGAACAGGTTGGTGCGCGGGCGCAGGTGTGCCACTTCGCGCAGGAACTCCGGCGACATCGGCTTGGGCTGGATCGGGTAGGTGAGCGGGTCTTCGACCCAGCCGACCACTTCCAGCGCGCTGGCCTGGATCTCGAACGACTGGCCCTTGCCCTGCGACTTCACCAGGGTGCCGGTGGCGATGACCGAGCAGCCGCTGGTCAGGCGCTTGATCTCGTCGAAGTTGGCCAGGCCGTCGCCGGCCACGACCTGGATCGGGGCGAAGCAGGAGCCGTCGCTCACATTCACGAAAGCCAGATTCGCTGAACCGCGCACCGTGCGCACCCATCCGCGTACCGTGACTTCGCCGCCTTCCGGGATCTTCCCGGCAAGCGCATGTTCAACGCTGACCACCGTCATGACTTGAATCCTCTGCTGATCGACTCGATCTGTGAACACGGGAGTTTACCGGTTGCAGCGTTCTGCTTGCGAGGCATTTTTCGCGGCAACGGCTCCTTATAATGTCCCCGTACCTCTGGAGTAGCCCCATGGCCGTCAGCCTGACCCCCATTGCCTTCGAGCGCGTGCAGCGCTTCGTCGCCCAGACCCCCGGCGCGCTGGGCCTGCGTTTCGGCGTGACCAAAACCGGTTGCTCCGGCTGGGGCCACGTGACCGACCTGGCCCGCGACGAGCGCGAGGGCGATACCGTGTTCGAGCAGGACGGCGTGAAGATCTACGTCGATGCCAAGAGCCTGGCGCTGGTGGACGGCACGGTGATCGACTTCGGCAAGCACGGCCTGAGTGAGACCTTCACGTTCAGCAACCCGAACGCCACCGCCGAGTGTGGCTGCGGTGAAAGCTTCACCACCGACGCCGACAAGGCCTGACGGCCGGCCGCCGGGCATGGCCCGGCGCTACCCGCCTGGTGGGTGCCGACCTTGATCGGCACCGGGGCAGGGCACCCCGGTTCAGCATGTCGGGTACCCCCGGTTGCCCATCCTCCCCCATCTGCGCCATAATGCGCGGCTTCCTGCCTACCCGGCGGGAACCCTTGCCCCACCGCGGTCTCAACGGCGGGGGGCTGTCCGGCCGCAAGGCCACATCCGAAAGGTAGAAAAAACATGAGTCGTCATTACGAAATCGTGTTCATGGTCCACCCGGACCAGAGCGAGCAGGTCCCGGCCATGATCGAGCGCTACAAGTCGCTGGTCGAGAACGGCAACGGCACCATCCACCGTCTGGAAGACTGGGGCCGCCGCCAGCTGGCGTACCCGATCCAGAACCTGGTGAAGGCCCACTACGTGCTGATGAACATCGAAGCCGACCAGGCCGTTCTGAACGAACTGACCGAGAGCTTCCGCTTCAACGACGCCGTGCTGCGCAACCTGGTCATCAAGCGTGACGAGGCTGACACCGAGCAGTCGCTGATCATGAAGAGCAAGGACGAGAAGGGTGACAAGCCGGAGCGCGGTGAGCGCCGTCGTCGTGACGACGAAGAAGGCGAGTCCACCACCACCGCTGACAACGAAGCCGGCGACGACGCCGCTTCTGCCGCCTAAGGAGCCTTCCCATGTCCAAGTTCTTCCGTCGCCGCAAGTTCTGCAAGTTCACGGCTGAAGGTGTGAAGGAGATCGACTACAAGGATCTCAACACCCTGCGCCAGTACCTGACCGAGAACGGCAAGATCGTGCCGAGCCGCGTCACCGGTACCAAGTCGAAGTACCAGCGCCAGCTGGCGACCGCCGTCAAGCGCGCTCGCTTCCTGGCCCTGATCCCGTACACCGACAACCACGACGTCTGATGCCCGGCGGGGCGGCCCGGTGCCGCCCCCGCTGTGCCAGCTATTCGGACAGCCTTTGTTGCGGGGCATCGCCTCGCTAACGAATAACTCATCTGGAGCAATACCATGCAGCTGATCCTCCTGCAGAAAGTCACCAACCTCGGCAACCTAGGCGACCTGGTCGACGTGAAGCCGGGCTACGGCCGTAACTTCCTCGTGCCGCAGGGCAAGGCCGTGCCGGCCACCGAGAGCAACAAGGCCGAGTTCGAAGCCAAGCGCGCCGAGTACGAAGCCAAGGCCCAGGCCATCCACGCCGAAGCTGACGCCCGCAAGGCCAAGCTGGACGGCGCGAGCGTGACCATCCCGGCCAACGCTTCGACCGAAGGCAAGCTGTACGGCTCGGTCGGCGCCCGCGAAATCGCCGATGCCTTCACCGCTGCCGGCCTGCCGGTCAGCAAGAGCGAAGTCATCCTGGGCGAAGGCGCCTTCCGCAACATCGGCGAGTACGACGTGCTGATCCACCTGCACGCCGACGTCGAGACCACCGTCAAGGTTGTCGTCGTCGCCGAAGCCTGATCCCACGCCGCAAGGCCTGGCATCACCGCAGAACGGGCGCCCGCAAGGGTGCCCGTTTTGTTTTATGGCTCCGTTTCGTGGTGTCGGGCCACCTCTGGCCGACGGGGTGGGGCTGGACAATGTTCCACGCCCATTCGTAGAACACGGCCACATCGGTATACTCAGGGCGTCACACCCGTTCCACGGGCATCGATCCCAACAGGATCAATGGCTTGGAGGGTAAACGCAGGCCGCTTGCCGGCCCCAGTCCGGAACCCCTATGCGTCTTTCCACGATCAAGCTGTCCGGCTTCAAGTCGTTCGTCGATCCGACCACCCTGCACCTGCCGACCAACATGACCGGCGTGGTGGGGCCCAATGGTTGCGGCAAGTCGAACATCATCGACGCCGTGCGCTGGGTCATGGGCGAGAGCTCGGCCAGCCGCCTGCGTGGCGACTCGCTGACCGACGTGATCTTCTCCGGGTCCAACGCGCGCAAGCCGGTCTCGCAGGCCACGGTCGAGCTGATCTTCGACAACTCCGACCACACGATCTCGGGCGAGTACGCCTCGTTCAACGAAATCTCGGTCAAGCGCACGGTCAGCCGCGACGGCACCAGCAATTACTACCTCAACGGCACCAAGTGCCGCCGCCGCGACATCACCGATCTGTTCCTCGGCACCGGCCTGGGCCCGCGCAGCTACTCGATCATCGAGCAGGGCATGATCAGCCAGATCATCGAGGCACGCCCGGAAGACCTGCGCGTCTACCTGGAAGAGGCGGCCGGCATCTCCAAATACAAGGAGCGCCGCAAGGAGACCGAGACCCGCATCCGCCACACCCGCGAGAACCTGGACCGGCTGGGCGACCTGCGCGACGAGATCAGCAAGCAGCTGGAGCACCTCAAGCGCCAGGCCAAGCAGGCCGAGCAGTACCAGGCGCTGCAGGAAGAGCGCCGGGTCAAGGATGCCGAATGGAAGGCGCTGGAATTCCGTGGCCTCGACGGGCGCCTGTCGAAGCTGCGCGAAGGGCTGTCGCAGGAAGAAACCAGGTTGCAACAGCTGATCGCTGACCAGCGTGATGCCGAGGCCCGCATCGAGACCTCGCGGGTACGCCGCGAAGAGGCCGCCGATGCGCTCAACACCGCGCAGGCGGCGGTCTACCAGGTCGGCAGCACGCTGGCGCGCCTGGAACAGCAGATCCAGCACCAGCGCGAGCTGTCGCAGCGCCTGCACAAGGCGCGCGATGAAACCCAGCAGGCGCTGGCTGAACTGGGCCAGCACATCAGCGGCGACGAGGCCAAACTGAGGGTGCTGCGCGAGGCGGTGGAGGCCGCCACTCCGCAGCTGGAAGCACTGCAGGAAGAAAACGAGATCAAGCAGGAAAGCCTGCGTGAGGCTGAAGAGCGGCTGGCCAGCTGGCAGCAGCGCTGGGAACAGCACACCTCGCAGAGTTCGGAAGCCTCGCGCGCCGGCGATGTCGAGCGCACGCGCGTGGACTACCTGGACAAGCAGATCCTCGACGCCGACCGGCGTCGCGAGGCCCTGGCCGCCGAACGCGCCGGCCTGGACGTGGATGCGCTGGAAGAAGCCTTCGAGCAGCTGCACCTGCAGCACGACACGCAGAAGACCGCGCTGGATGAATTGAGCGAAGACGTCGAGCTGCGCAAGCAGGGCGTGGCGGCCGTGCAGGAGCAGCAGCGGAATGGCCAGAACGAACTGGCTGAACTGCGCAAGCAGGCCAACGGCCTGCGCGGTCGCCTGGCCTCGCTGGAAACCCTGCAGCAGGCCGCACTGGGTCAGGAGCAGGGCGCGGCCGTGGCCTGGCTGAAGGCGCGCGGGCTGGATTCGGCGGCGCGCGTCGGCGAACGCCTGGACGTGGATGCCGGTTGGGAAAACGCGGTGGAAAGCGCGCTTGGCCAGTTGATCGAAGGCGTGCTGGTCGATGACCCGGCCAGCCTGGTCGACGCGCTGGGCGAACTGGGCGAGGGCCACATTGCACTGGTCGCCAACGATGGCGCGGACCTGAAGGTCGCGCCGACCTCGCTGGCTGCACGCGTGCGTGGCCCGGCAGCGATCCGGCGCCTGCTGGCGCACCTGCACGGTGCCAGGGATCTGGCCGAAGCCAAGACGCTGCAGGCCAGCCTGCCGGAAGGCGATTCGATCATCACCCAAAGTGGCGAGCGCCTGGGTCAGGGCTGGCTGCGCGTATCGCGTTCCGGCGCGGCCCAGCAGGGCGCGCTGCTGCGCGAACGTGAGATCAATGAACTGCGTGAGCAGATCGAGCAGCTGCAGGACCGCGAAGCCGAGCTGGAAGAACAGCTGGCAGGCTTCCGCGAGCAGTTGCAGGCCGCCGAACAGCAGCGCGAAGACGCGCAGCGTGCGCTGTACCAGGCCCATCGCGCGGTCTCTGAACTGGCAGGCCAGCTGCAGGGCCAGCAGGGCAAGGTGGAGGCCGCGCGCACGCGCATCGACCGCATCGAAGGTGAGCTGAAGCAGCTGCAGGACACGCTGGAAGCCAACAACGAGCAGGCGCGTGAGGCGCGCTCGCGGTTGGAGAACGCGGTCAGCAGCATGGGCGACCTGGAATCGACCCGGCAGCGGCTGGAGGGCGAGCGCCGCCAGCTGACCGAGGCCCGCGACCTGGCCCGCGACGCTGCACGTGCGGTGCGCGAGCGGTCGCACTCGCTGGCCCTGACCCTGGAATCGCAGCGGGCGCAGCTGGCCTCGTTGAGCCAGGCGTTGGAGCGCATGGGTACCCAGCGCGGGCAGTTGGATTCGCGCCTGGGCGAACTGCATTCGCAGCTGGATGAAGGTGATTCGCCGGTCGAGTCGCTGCAGGCCGAGCACCAGAACGCACTGGAAGAGCGTGTGCGGGCCGATCGCGTGCTGACCGAGGCGCGCACGCTGCTGGACGGCATCGACGCCGAACTGCGCAACTACGAACAGACCCGCCACCAGCGCGACGAACAGGCGCTGGCCCAGCGCGAACGCATTTCGCAGCGCAAGCTGGACCAGCAGGCGCTGGTGCTCAGCGCGGAGACCCTGCAGGGGGCGGTGGAGAAGGCCGGTTTCGTACTGCAGGACGTGCTCAATGCGCTGCCCGAGGATGCCCGCCTGGGCGACTGGGAGCAGGCCGTGCACCAGATCGATGGCCGCATGCGCCGGCTGGAGCCGGTCAATCTGGCTGCCATCCACGAGTACGGTGAGGCGTCGCAGCGCTCGGACTACCTGGATTCGCAGCACACCGACCTGACCACGGCGCTGGAAACCCTGGAAGATGCGATCCGCAAGATCGACCGCGAGACCCGTGGCCGCTTCAAGGACACCTTCGACCGCGTCAACGCCGGCGTGCAGGCGCTGTACCCGCGCCTGTTCGGCGGTGGCCACGCCTACCTGGAGCTGACCGGTGAAGACCTGCTCGACACCGGTGTGACCATCATGGCGCGCCCGCCGGGCAAGCGCGTGTCCAGCATCTCGCTGCTGTCCGGCGGCGAAAAGGCGATGACTGCGGTGGCGCTGGTGTTCGCCATCTTCCAGCTGAATCCAGCACCGTTCTGCCTGCTGGACGAGGTGGATGCGCCGCTGGACGAAGCCAACGTCGGCCGCCTGGCCAACATGGTCAAGGAAATGAGCGAGAAGGTGCAGTTCCTGTTCGTCAGCCACAACAAGGCGACGATGGAGGCCGCGCACCAGCTGTCGGGCGTGACCATGCGCGAGCCGGGCGTCAGCCGCCTGGTCAGCGTGGACCTGGAAGAAGCCGCGCGATTGGCGGGCGCGGCCTGACGTGCCATCCTAGTTACCTGAATGAACTAGCCGGAGAACCTATCGAATGTCCGACACGGCACTGTTGCGCATCGGCATCCTGGCCGCCGGCCTGCTGTTGATCGCCGCGATCTTCCTGTTTGGCCGTCCGAAGAAGAAGCCCCAGGGCCGCCGCGTGGAAAGCGCGGAACCGAACAGCGGCGAGCGCCGCGAGCCGGTGCTGGGCGAAGACGGCGTCACCGTGGCCGATGGCCGCGTCGAACCGGGCATGGGCACGGAAGGTGAGCAGGCCGAACTCGGCCTGGGCGAAACCGATCCGGGCGCCAGCGACCTCGGCAAGCGCGCCACACAGGACTTCGACAAGATCGTCTCGCTGTTCGTGGCCGCTCGGGCCGGCGAACAGCTGCGTGGCGAAGACATCGTGGTGGCGGCCGAAAAGACCGGCCTGGTGTTCGGCCACATGAACGTGTTCCACCGCCTGGTGGAAGGCCACCCCGAGCGCGGCCCGATCTTCTCGATGGCCAGCATCATGAAGCCGGGCAGCTTCGACATGGCCAACATCCGTGCCATGGAGACCCCGGCCATCGCCTTCTTCCTGACCCTGCCGGCGCCGCTGACCGCGCTGGATGCCTGGGAGAAAATGCTGCCGACCGTGCAGCGCATGGCCGAGCTGCTGGATGGCGTTGTGCTGGATGACAGCCGCAACGCCCTGGGGCGCCAGCGCATCGCGCACATCCGTGACGAGCTGCGCGCCTATGACCGTCAGCACCAGGCTCCGCCGTTGACCAAGACCCCGCGCTGGTAAGCGCCATGGCGTGCCGACCAACGGTCGGCACCCACCCCGACCAACGGTTGGCACCCACAACAGTAGATCCGCGCCATGCGTGGATGGGGCGAACCAAGGTTCGCCCCCACCAACAGGGTCAGGCCGGTACGCCGGCCACCTTCGCGAACGCATTGCGGAACGCGGCCATCTCCTCTTCGGTGCCGACGGTCACGCGCACGCGCTGTGGCCAGATCGGCCAGCTTCGCCCGATCACCACGCCGTTGTCGGCCATTGCCTTGGCGAACGCGCTGCCATCGCGCTGGACGTCGACCACGAAGCAGTTCGCTTCCGACCGCACGCAGCTGAAACCACGCTTGCCCAGCCACGCGATGGTGGCCTGCCGCACCTTGGCATTCTGCAGGCGGCGCTGAGGAATCAACTGCGGATCGCGCAGGCTGGCCAGTGCAGCGGCCAGAGCCGGCACCGGCAGCGGATTGTCGCCCAGGCTGGCCAGTTCGCGCAGGCGGTCGGGATGCGCGGCCGCCACGCCCAGTCGCAGGCCGGCCATGCCATAAAGCTTGGAGAACGTGCGCAACACGATCAGGTCGTCGCGCTGCGCCACCTGCGCGATCAGGCTCGGCTGCTCGCTGTACTGCAGGTAAGCCTCGTCCAGCAGCACGCGGGTGGAGGCGGGCTTGTGGGCCAGCAGCCAGGCAAGCTCATCCGGTGGGCTGATCGAGCCGGTCGGGTTGTTCGGGTTGCACACATACAGCAGTCCGGTCGGGCGTGCATGCGCGGCGGCAACCATTGCACGCAGGTCATGTGCGCCGTCGTCGCGCAGCGGCACTTTCTGCACGTGCGCACCGTGTGCGGCGGCGACCTCGCCCAGCGTTTCGAAGGTCGGGTCGGCGACTACCAGTCCCGCCAGCGGGCCGGTCCATAGCACGGCGGCACGGTTCAGCGGTTCGCTGGAACCCGGATACAACCGCGCGTGATCAGCCGGGATGCGTGCCTGTTCGATGAAGGCGTCGCGCACCTGTCCGGCCAGTGCGAAACGGTAGCGGCCGCAACCGGCGATGCTGTCGCGTGCCGCCTGCTGGGCTGCGGGCGAGTGGCCGTAGGGGCATTCGTTGAAATTCAGCAGCACCGCACCTTCGGCGGGGGCGAGGGCGGCGGCGGCGGCTGTCGCGGGTTGGGCATGGCCGAGCTGCGGCAGCCCGCTGCCGGCGACGGCGAGGCCAGCACCGGCCAGTTGCAGGAAGCGTCGACGGGAAGCGGGCAGGGGCACGGGCAGGATTCCGAAGGGCAGACCGTCGCACGCTAGCGCCGGTGAGGGTGGGCGGCAAGCTGCATTTGCAGCGTCGAGCCGTGCTCGACTACAGACGTGCCAACCAAGGTTGGCACCTGCCAGAGCGGAGGGGGGGGCAGTCGAGCATGGCTCGACGCTGCAAAAGTGGGGCCGTTACCGGGCCTGACGGCCGGGCGCGGTAGAATTCCCGGCCATCCCAGAACCACCGGATCCCGATGAGCCCCAGCCCAGCCGAACGCGCCGAAGACCTCCGCCGGCAGATCGCCCAGGCCAACCGCGCCTACCACGAGCTGGACGCGCCGGAGATCCCTGACGTCGACTACGACCGGATGGTGCGCGAGCTGGAAGCGCTGGAGCGCGAGCACCCGGAACTGGCCCGTGCCGACAGCCCGACCCAGCAGGTCGGTGCGCGGCCCTCCGGCCGTTTCCCGGAGGTGCGCCACGCGGTACCGATGTTGTCGCTGTCCAATGCCTTCAGCGATGAAGAAGTGGCCGATTTCGTGCGCCGCATCGATGAGCGCCTGGGTCGTCGCAGCCTGCGGTTCTCGGCCGAGCCGAAGATGGACGGCCTGGCGATCAGCCTGCGCTACGAAGAGGGTCATTTCGTGCTCGGCGCGACCCGTGGCGATGGCAGTACCGGCGAGGACGTGACCGCCAACCTGCGCGAGATCGGTGACATTCCCAAGCGCCTGCACGGCAAGGACTGGCCGGATGTGCTGGAGGTACGCGGCGAGGTCTACATGGCGCGCGCCGATTTCGAGGCCTACAACGAACGTGCACGCCAGCACGGTGGCAAGGTGCTGGCCAATCCGCGCAACGCCGCGGCCGGCTCGCTGCGCCAGCTCGATCCGAAGATCAGTGCGCAGCGCAGGCTGAGTTTCTTCGCCTACGGCACCGGCGAAGTGCAGGGCGGCGAACTGCCGGACACCCATTCGGGCACCCTGGCCCAGCTCGGTACCTGGGGCTTCCCGGTCAGTGAGCTGTGCAAGGTGGTGGACGGCACCGACGGCCTGCTCGGCTACTACCGCGACATCGGTGAGCGCCGCGATGGCCTGCCGTTCGATATCGATGGCGTGGTCTACAAGCTCGATGACCGTGCGGGTCAGCAGGCGATGGGCTTCGTTTCGCGCGCGCCGCGCTGGGCCATCGCGCACAAGTTCCCGGCGCAGGAACAGAGCACTACCGTGGAGGCCATCGAGATCCAGATCGGCCGCACTGGTGCGGCCACGCCGGTCGCGCGCCTGGCGCCGGTGGCGGTGGCCGGCGTGATCGTGTCCAACGCCACGCTGCACAACGCCGACCAGATCGCACGCCTGGATGTGCGCGTCGGCGACAGCGTGATCGTGCGCCGTGCTGGCGATGTCATTCCCGAAGTGGTCAGCGTCATCCTCGACCGCCGCCCGCAGGGCACGGCGCCGTGGCAGATGCCGACGCGCTGCCCGGTCTGTGGCTCGGAGATCGTGCGTGAGGAGGGGGCAGCGGCGTGGCGTTGTTCGGGCGAACTGTCCTGCCCGGCGCAGCGCAAGGAAGCCATCGCCCATTTCGCCTCGCGCCGCGCGATGGACATCGATGGCCTGGGTGACAAGTACATCGAAACCCTGGTCGACGCCGGCATCGTCAAGAGCGTGGCCGACCTGTACCGCCTCAGCCGTGACCAGCTGCTGCACCTGAAACTGGTACTGGACGCCGAGGATCCGTCAGCACTGGCCGCTGCGCTGAAGCTGCACCTGCCCGCCGAGGGCAGTGGTGCGGTGCTCAATGCGGTGCTGAAGCTGGACGGCAACGATCCGGGCTGGCGTGCGCGGGCGCTGGTGCAGCCGGCCAGCTTCGAATGGAACACGAAGAAGATCGCCACCAAGTGGGCCGACAACCTGATCGCGGCGATCGACGCCAGTCGTGATGCCACGCTGGAGCGCCTGCTGTTCGCGCTCGGCATCGAGCATGTGGGCGAAAGCACGGCCAAGGCGCTGGCGCAGTGGTTCGGTGACCTGGAGCTGATCCGCCATCTGCCGTGGCCGTTGTTCAAGCGTGTGCCGGACATCGGTGGCGAAGTGGCGCGCTCGCTCGGCCATTTCTTCGAGCAGCAGGGCAACCAGCAGGCCATCGATGACCTGTTGCAGGTTGGCCAGGTGCGCATCAGCGATGTGCACGCGCCCAGTGCCAAGCTGCGCGAGGGCCTGGATCTGGCGCAGCTGCTGGTCGAGTCGGAGATCCCCGGCATTACCCGCCTGCGCGCGGAAAAGCTGGTGGCTGCGCTGCCTGGCGCGCAGGCGGTGCTCGACGCCGAGCATGGCCAGTTCGTCAACGCCGGCCTACCGGACGACACTGCGCGCGGTCTAGCGGAGTGGCTGGACGCCGAAGGCCATGGCGCGATGCTGTTGGCCGCCGAGAAGGCGATGCAGCAGATCCTGGCCAAGGCGCCGGCGCTGGCCGAGATCGTTGCGGGCCCGCTGGACGGGCAGACCGTGGTACTGACCGGCACCCTGGCGCAGCTCACCCGCGATGCCGCCAAGGAGCGCCTGGAGGCGCTGGGCGCCAAGGTCTCCGGCAGCGTCTCGAAGAAGACCAGCTTTGTGGTGGCCGGTACCGAGGCAGGCTCCAAGCTGGACAAGGCACAGTCGCTGGGCGTGCCGGTGTGGGACGAAGACCGCCTGCTGGCCTATCTTGCCGAACACGAATGATGACCCCGCCGGGTGCCCCTGCGCCCGGCATGAAAGACAAAGGAACACCGATGCAGACCGCCCCGCTGGATTTCCGCCTGGCCACCCGAGCTGACGAGGGGCAGTTGATCGCGCTGATGCGCGAGTTCTACGCCGAAGACAGGATCGACTTCGATGACGCGCGCGTGCGTCGCGGTGTGGATGCGCTGCTGGCTGACCCGCGCAATGGCGAAGTACTGCTGTGGCTGGACGAGGCGGGCGAGGTGGTCGGCTACGCAGTGATCGCGATGGGCTTCAGCCTGGAGCAGGGCGGCCACTTCATGCTGCTGGACGAGCTGTACCTGAGCCATCGCGCGCGCGGTCGTGGCCGCGGCAAGCAGGCGCTGGCCATCTGCGAACAGCGCGCACGGGGTCGTGGCGTCAGTCGCCTGCGCCTGGAAGTGAACCACCACAACGAACTGGCCCGGCGCCTGTACCTGGCCAGCGGCTACATCGATGACACCCGCGATCTGCTGACTCTGCCGCTGGACCACCCGCGCCCGGAGGGCATCCTGTGAGCGAGGCCCTGCTGCGCATGCTGCAGCAGCGCGCCGCGCTCAATGCGCTGGTGCGCCGCTTCTTCGCCGAGCGCGATGTGCTGGAGGTCGAGACGCCGATCCTGTCGGTGGCCGGCAACACCGAGCCGAACATCGACAGCTTCCATACCGATTTCACCGGCCATGTCGATGCCGGCGGACGCCGCCGCTGGCTGCGCACCTCGCCGGAGTATCCGCTCAAGCGCCTGCTGGCGGCGGGCGTGGGTGACTGCTACGAACTGGGCCGGGTGTTCCGCAATGGCGAGGCGGGCGGCCGCCACAATCCGGAATTCACCATGCTGGAGTGGTACCGGGTCGGTTGGGACCACCATCGCCTGGTGCAGGAAACCGCCGAGCTGGTTGGCCAGGCGCTGGCCCTGGTCGGGCGCAGTGCGACGCTGCGTGTGCTCAGCTACCGCGAGCTGTTCCAGCAGTACGTGGGCGTGGATCCGTTCGATGCCGATGAGGCTGCGCTGCGTGCCGCGCTGGGCGAGGTGCACATCGACCCGGTCGGGCTGACCCGCGATGACTGGCTGGATCTGCTGATGACCCATCATATCCAGCCGCACTTCGATGACACAGTGATGACCGTGGTCCATGACTGGCCCGCCAGCCAGGCCGCACTGGCACGCATCCGTGCCGGCGCGCCGCCGCTGGCGGAGCGTTTCGAGCTGTACCTGGGGGCAGTGGAACTGGCCAACGGCTATCACGAACTGAACGACGCCCACGAGCAGCGTGCGCGTTTCCAGCGCGACCTGCAGCGCCGCCATGAGCGCGGCCAGGTGCAGCCGGCGCTGGACGAAGCATTGCTGGCCGCATTGCCCTCGATGCCTGCCTGCGCCGGCGTGGCGGTGGGTGTTGATCGGTTGCTGATGGCGATGAACCGCACGCCGCATATCGCCGATGTGCTGGCCTACGACTTTGCCCACGCGTGAGCGCGGTGCGCACGTTCCTGAACATCGAAGACTGAACGGAATTCCGCGTTTCTGCGCTTGCTTCGGTAAGCAGGATGATGCTCTTATCACGGCAGATGCCGGACACTGGCACGCAGTTCATCCATTCCTGCTGGGGAAGGCTTTGGTCAAGTGGTTTGCGGTTGTCGCTGCACCGGTGTACTCCATCGCGCTCTGGGGTGCCTGGCTGCCGTCATCGGCGTCGGCCCAGCAGGCGGGCTATGACGGCGAAGTGGTGACCTGCGAATCGCGCGACATGGGCTGGGTGCATTGCGATATCGACGTCAGCAATGGCATCGACCTTGTGCGCCAGCTGTCCAGCAACAGCTGCATCCGAGGCAGCGAGTGGGGCACCGACCGCAGTGGCGTGTGGGTCACCCTGGGCTGCCGGGCCGAGTTCCGTGCGCGTCGAGCGCAAGGTGCAGCGCCTGCGGCAACGGAAGGCAAGCGCCTGGTCCGCCGTGTGGTGCGCTGCGAATCCAATGGCCGCCCGCAGAGTTGCCCGGTGCGCCTGGACGGGGCGCCGGTGCGCCTGCTGCGCCAGCTCTCGGTGCTGCCGTGCCGCGAAGGGCAGGGCTGGGGCTACAAGCGCAATGAAGTCTGGACCAGCCGTGGTTGCCAGGGCGATTTCGAAGTGGCGGACGAGGACGGCCGTTTTGTCGACGTGCCGCGCCGCCTGACCTGCGAGTCGAAGTCGAAGAAGCGCCGCTTCTGTGGCGCGAGCATTTCGGTCGGCGCCGTCGTCACCGAACAGTTGTCCAGCACCCCGTGCGAGGAAGGCAACACCTGGGGCTGGAACCGCAACGGGATCTGGGTGGACGGCGGCTGCCGCGCCGAATTCTCGGTGAATTGAGCCGGGGCAGGCTCCAACCGCGCGGGGCGTGGCCCTACAATGGGGCCATGAACACTGCCTCCGACATCGACTACGCCCGTTACGACCACATCCGCCCGATCCTCTGGACCGGCGATGCCCTGCAACTGCTGGACCAGCGCAAGCTGCCGTTCGTGGTCGAGCACGTGGTCTGCCATGACAGTGACGAGGTTGCCGCCGCCATCCACGCGCTGACCGTGCGTGGCGCGCCGGCCATCGGCATTGCTGCGGCCTGGGGCGTGGTGCTGGCCGCACGTGACGTGCAGGCCGCTGATGGCGCGCATGCGCTGCAGCAGCTGGAGCCGGCGCTGCAGCGCTTGAACGCGTCGCGCCCGACCGCTGTCAACCTGGCCTGGGCGCTGGCGCGCATGCGCCGCTGCCTGAACGCCGCTGGCGCCGACTGGAAGGCCGCGCTGGAAGCGGAGGCGCAGGCCATCGCCGAGGAAGACCTGGCGGCCAACCGCCACATGGGCGCGCTGGGCGCCGGCCTGATCGAGGCCGGCAGCGGCGTGCTGACCCATTGCAACACCGGCTCGCTGGCCACCGCCGGCTTCGGTACCGCGTTGGGCGTGATCCGTGCCGGCATGGCCCAGCACCGCATTGCCCGCGTGTTCGCCGGCGAGACCCGGCCGTGGCTGCAGGGCGCGCGCCTGACGGTGTGGGAGCTGCAGCAGGATGGCATCGACGCCACCCTGATTGCCGATTCGGCCGCCTCGCACCTGATGAAGACCGGTGCTGTGCAGTGGGTGATCGTGGGTGCGGACCGCATCTGCGCCAATGGCGATACCGCCAACAAGATCGGTACCTACCAGCTGGCCATTGCCGCGCGCCACCACGGCGTGAAGTTCATGGTCGTGGCGCCGTCCTCGACGGTGGACATGGAAACTGTGGACGGCAGCCAGATCGAGATCGAGCAGCGCGATCCGGGCGAGCTGTACGGCGTGGGCGGTACCCGCACCGTGGCCGAGGGCATCGCCGCCTGGAACCCGGTGTTCGACGTCACTCCGGGCGAGCTGATCGATGCCATCGTGACCGAGCGCGGGGTGATCCTGAACCCGACCGCCGACAACATGCGCGCCGCCTTCGGCGGCTGAGGCGGGCAGGGTCGCGGATGTCTGGAGAGCCGAGCCCACGCTCGGCTCAGCCAGCGAATCCGCCGCAGCCGAGCATGGGCTCGGCGCTACAGGGGCGGTATGGGGCCCTAAGTTCCTGATTTGTGCCGGTAAAATCCCCGTAAAGGGAGGCGGAAAACGGCCTGTTGTGGTAGTATCCACAGGTTGAATCGAGGTTCCGGCACGACCCCCTCCCGCAGAGGGCTGCGCCGGACTGGACCGCTACCAGACAACGGAACCCGAATGGCAGAAACCGCCAAGGAAATCATCCAGGTCAACCTGGAAGACGAGATGCGCAAGAGCTACCTCGATTACGCCATGAGCGTGATCGTGGGCCGCGCGCTCCCGGATGCGCGCGACGGCCTCAAGCCGGTGCATCGCCGCGTGCTGTTCGCGATGAATGAACTGAACGCGCACAGCAACAAGCCCTACTTCAAGTCGGCGCGTATCGTCGGTGACGTCATCGGTAAGTACCATCCGCATGGCGATCTGTCGGTGTACGACACGCTGGTGCGCCTGGCACAGCCGTTCTCGCTGCGCTACATGCTGGTCGATGGCCAGGGTAACTTCGGCTCCATCGATGGCGACTCCGCCGCAGCGATGCGATACACCGAAGCGCGCATGTCGCGCCTCGCGCATGAGCTGATGGCCGACATCGACAAGGAAACCGTCGATTTCCAGCCCAACTACGACGAAAAGGAACTCGAGCCGACGGTCATGCCGACCCGGTTCCCGAACCTGCTGGTCAATGGTTCGGCCGGTATCGCGGTGGGTATGGCGACCAACATCCCGCCGCACAATCTGAGCGAATCGATCAACGCCTGCATCGCGCTGATCGACAACCCGGAAATCGACGTCGACGGCCTGATGGAATACATTCCTGGCCCGGATTTCCCGACCGCCGGCATCATCAATGGCACCGCCGGCATCGTCGCCGGCTACCGCACCGGCCGTGGCCGCGTGCGCATCCGTGCCAAGGCCGATATCGAAGTGGCCGACAACGGCCGCGAATCGATCATCGTCACCGAGATTCCTTACCAGGTGAACAAGGCGCGTCTGATCGAGAAGATCGCCGAGCTGGTCAAGGAAAAGAAGATCGAAGGCATCAGCGAGCTGCGCGATGAGTCCGACAAGGACGGCATGCGCATCTACATCGAGATCAAGCGCGGTGAATCTGCCGAGGTTGTGCTGAACAACCTGTACCAGCAGACGCAGATGGAATCGGTGTTCGGCATCAACATGGTGGCGCTGGTCGATGGCCGCCCGCAGTTGATGAACCTCAAGCAGATGCTGGAGGCGTTCGTCCGCCACCGTCGCGAAGTGGTCACCCGCCGCACCGTGTTCGAGCTGCGCAAGGCGCGTGCCCGTGCCCACGTGCTGGAAGGCCTGACCGTCGCGCTGGCCAACATCGACGAGATGATCGAACTGATCAAGACCTCGCCGAACCCGAACGAAGCACGCGAGCGCATGCTGGCGCGCGTGTGGGAGCCGGGCCTGGTCGGTGCGATGCTGGGCGCCGCCGGTGCCGAAGCCTCGCGTCCGGAAGACCTGCCCAAGGGCGTGGGCCTGATCGAGGGCGGCTACCAGCTGACCGAGATCCAGGCCACCCAGATCCTGGAAATGCGCCTGCACCGCCTGACCGGGCTGGAGCAGGACCGCCTGACCGACGAGTACAAGCAGCTGCTGGAAGTGATCGCCGGGCTGATCCACATCCTGGAAGACCCCGACCGCCTGCTGCAGGTGATCCGCGAAGAGCTGGTCAGCGTCAAGGCCGAGTTCGGCGACGAGCGTCGTACCGAGATCCGCCACAGCGAAGAAGACCTGGACATCCTCGACCTGATCGCGCCGGAAGACGTGGTGGTCACCGTGTCGCACGCCGGTTACGTGAAGCGCCAGCCGGTGAGCGTGTACCGCGCGCAGCGCCGTGGCGGCCGTGGCCGCAGTGCGGCGGCGACCAAGGAAGAGGATTTCATCGAACAGCTGTGGCTGGTCAACACGCATGACACGCTGCTGACCTTCACCAGTTCGGGCAAGGTGTTCTGGCTGCCGGTCTACCAGCTGCCCGAAGCCGGTTCCAACGCTCGTGGCCGTCCGATCATCAACTGGATCCCGCTGGAACCCGGCGAGCGCGTGCAGGCCGTGCTGCCGGTACGCGAGTACGCGGATGGCCAGTTTGTGTTCTTCGCCACGAAGAACGGTACGGTCAAGAAGACCCCGCTGGGCGAGTTCGCCTTCCGTCTGGCCCGCGGCAAGATCGCGATCAACCTCGACGAGGGCGACGCGCTGGTTGGCGTCGGCCTGACCGACGGCGAGCGCGACATCCTGCTGTTCGCCTCCAACGGCAAGACCGTGCGCTTCGGCGAGGACAAGGTCCGCTCGATGGGCCGTACCGCGACCGGCGTGCGTGGCATCAAGATGCCGGCCGGCGAGGAAGTGGTCAGCCTGATCGTGGCCGAAAGTGCCGGTGGCATCGAGGACGAGAACGAGGACGACAACGGTGTCGAAGAAGCCGCCGCCAATGGCGATGCGGTGATCGACGGCGCTGACGACGCCAGCGTGCAGTACATCCTCACCGCCACCGAGAACGGCTATGGCAAGCGCACCCCGCTGCCGGACTACCCGCGCAAGGGCCGTGGTACGCAGGGCGTGATCGGCATCCAGACCACCGAGCGCAACGGCAAGCTGGTCGCCGCGGTGCTGATGGGCTCCAGCGACGAAGTCCTGCTGATCTCCGATGGCGGCACCCTGGTGCGTACGCGTGGCTCGGAAATCAGCCGCGTCGGCCGCAACACCCAGGGCGTCACCCTGATCCGCCTGTCCAAGGACGAGAAGCTGCAGGCGGTGGAGCGCATGGATGCCTCCATCGAAGAGGACGAGGACGAGGTGGCGGCTGCCGCCCCGGCCACGACCGACGGCGCCCCGGCTGCGGCCAGCAGCGAGGACGCCGCGCAGGAGTGATCCTGCCGCGAGCCTGAAGTACCCGACGACGCCGGCCCTGTGCCGGCGTCGTCGTATCCGGACGCCACACATACGCGCGCGCTTCACGCCGGCGGTGGGATAAGGGCGCATGCTGCCCCCGGAGATCGACGATGTCCGTCACGCCGCCGTCCGATCCTGCTCCTGTCCGAACCCCGCGCCATCCGCTGGTGACCGTGCTGTCGCTGTTGCTGGTCGTGCTCGGCCTGGTCATCGGCGGGCTCGGCGCATGGCTGCTCAGCCTTGGCGGCTCGGCGTACTACGCCATCGCCGGGCTCGGCCTGCTGGCCAGCGGCCTCCTGCTGTTCGGCAACCGTCGCAGCGGCGCGCTGCTGTACGCGCTGGTGTTCATCGGCACACTGCTGTGGACCTGGTGGGAGTCAGGTAGCGACTACTGGCGTTGGGTGCCGCGCCTGGGCCTCGTTACGGCCCTGGGCATCGTGGTGGCGCTGCTGGCACCGACCCTGCGCGAACCGGTGTCAAAGCGCCTGTCGCGCAGCGTGGCGGGCGTGCTGATGCTGGTGTTCGTAGCTGCCTTCGGCCTGGCCTTTGCGCCGCATGGTGAAGTGGACGGGCACCTGCCGTTCCCGGAAGGCGCGGTCAGCGCCGGACTGGAACCTACGCGCGATACCACGGGCCTGCAGCCGGCTGACCAGCCCGCCGAGGGCGACTGGCCGGCGTGGGGCCGCAGCAATGCGGCCACCCGCTATTCGCCGCTGCAGCAGATCACCCCGGCCAATGTGGCCACGCTGCAGCCGGCCTGGCAGTTCCGTACCGGCGATATGCCGAAGAAGCGCTGGGGCGCGGAAACCACGCCGCTGAAGATTGGCGATCGCCTGTACCTGTGCACCGCACGCAACCGCCTGATCGCGCTTGATGCTGCCAGCGGCAAGGAACTGTGGCGTTTCGATCCAAAGGTGAAGGATGCTTCGATTCCCTATACCGCTGCCTGTCGCGGTGTGAGCTATTACGAGCAGCCCAGCACGCCGACCGTTGCTGATGCGGCATTGGCCGATGTCGCCGCTGATCTGGCGCTGCCGGAACCGCCGCCCAGCATCACCCGCAGTGTTGCACCGGGCAGTCGTCCGGCATGCTGGGCGCGCATCATCGAAGGCACGCTGGACGGTCGCATCATCGCGGTGGACGCGGACAGCGGCCGTCCCTGCGCGAATTTCGGTAACAACGGCCAGGTCGACATCACCCTGGGCATGGGCGAGGTGCCACCGGGTTACGTGTCGATCAACTCGCCGCCGGCCATCGTGCGCGGCGTGATCGTGACCGGTCATCAGGTGCTCGACGGACAGCGCCGCGATGCTCCCTCGGGCGTGATCCAGGCCTACGATGCCATCACCGGCAAGCTGCGCTGGGCATGGGACATGGGCCAGCCCGAGCGCAGCGGCTTGCCGCCGCGCGAGCAGACCTATACGCGCGGCACACCCAACATGTGGACCACCGCCACCGGTGATGAAGCACTGGGGCTGGTCTACCTGCCGCTGGGCAATTCTGCGGGAGACTATTGGAGTGGCTCGCGCACGGAGAGCCAGAACCGCTATGCAACCTCGCTGGTGGCGATCGACGTGGCCACCGGCAAGCCGGTCTGGCATTTCCAGGCGGTGCGCAAGGATGTGTGGGACTACGACCTGGGTTCGCAGGCCAGCCTGATCGACTACCCGACGGCGGCGGGCAAGGTGCCGGCGATCCTGTTGCCGACCAAGCAGGGCGACCTATATATCCTCGATCGCCGCAACGGCCAGCTGCTTACCGCCGCCGAAGAGCGCAAGGTGCCGGTCGGCGGCGTCGAACCCGAGCAGCGTTCACCCACCCAGCTGTTTTCGCTGTACCACACGCTGCGCCGCGAACATGACCTGACCGAGCGCGACATGTGGGGCATCACCCCGATCGACCAGCTGGTCTGCCGCATCCAGTTCCGCAAGGCGTACTACGAAGGCTTCTACACGCCGCCGAGCAGCGAGCGCCATTCCATCGAGTACCCTGGCTACAACGGCGGCTCGGACTGGGGCAGCGTGTCCATCGATACGCGCCGCGGCGTGATCGTGGCCAACTACAACGACATGCCCAACTACAACCGGCTGGTGCCACGCGCCGAGGCCGACCGGCTGGGCTGGCTGCCACGCGAGAAGATCCGGTTCGACAAGGGCGGTGCAGAAGGCGCGGGCGACCCACAGGTGGGCACGCCGTATGGCATCCAGGTCAACGCTGGTTGGCGGCTGCCGTTCACCGGCCTGCTGTGCAAGCAGCCGCCCTATGGCGGTATCCGTGCCATCGACCTGCGTACCGGCAAGCTGCTGTGGGACCGTCCATTCGGCAGTGCGCGCGGCAACGGACCGTTCGGCATCCGTTCCGGCCTGCCGATCGAGATCGGCACGCCGAACAATGGTGGTTCGGTGATCACCGCCAGCGGCCTGATCTTCATCGCCGCTGCCACCGATGACCTGCTGCGTGCCATTGACCTGAAGACCGGCAAGGAACTGTGGCATGCCAAGCTGCCCGCGGGCGGCCAGGCCAATCCGATGGTGTACGAGCAGGGCGGGCGCCAGTACGTAGTGATCATGGCCGGCGGCCACCATTTCATGGAAACCCCGAACGGCGATTATGTGATGGCGTTTGCGTTGCCCAGGTAACCGCAATGGGGGCGATGATCCACCCCCATTGCATGACGCTGGATCACACCGTCACCACCACCTTGCCGATCTGCTCGTTCGATTCCAGGTAACGGTGTGCCTCCTGGATCTGCGCAAACGGGAACACCTTGGCAATCTTTGGCGCCAGCGTGCCCTTGTCCAGGCCATCGACGATGAACGCCTTGGCGCGGGCCAGTGCGGCATCGTCAGAAACGATTTCCGAGTACAGATAGCCCTTCAGCGTCAGCGACTTGCCCAGCACGTTGAACAGCGGGAACGGCGTGGGTTCGCTGCTCAGCGCGCCGTACTCCAGCAGGATGCCGCCACGGGCCATCGCTTCGGTGAGCGGCACGAACTGCGGGCCACCGATCGGATCGAACACCACACGGGCACCGGCACCGCCGGTGATGCGCGCCACTTCGGTCACCAGATCCTGCTCCTGGGTGGCGATGACGTGGGCGGCACCGGCATCGAGCAGGGCCTGGCGCTTGCCCGGGCCACGGGTGACCGCGATCGGCGTGGCGCCTACTGCATTGGCGATCTGGATGGCGGCCAGGCCGACGCTGCTGCTGGCGGCGGTGATGATGACGAAATCCCCGGCGGCCAGATGAGCCTGTTCCAGCAGCGCGCCCCAGGCGGTGACGTACTGCATCCACACCGCGGCCGCCGTTTCAAAGTCCAACGCCTGTGGGTGCTTGACCACCAGTCGTGCCGGCACGTTGGCCAGCTCGCCATAGGTGCCCCAGCGCGCGATGTCCAGTGGCGGTATCACGCTGACCGCATCGCCAGCAGTGAAGCCGCTCACCGCACTGCCGACCGTTTCGATCACGCCAGCGGCCTCATAGCCCAGCCGGCTGGGGAACTGCGCTTCCTGCAGATAGGCGCCGTTGCGGAACATCACCTCGGCGCGGTTCAGGCCGATTGCCTTCACCCGGATCTGGACTTCGTCAGGGGCGGGGGCGGGAACGTCGATATCGTCGATGCGCAGCACATCGGCACTGCCATATTCGTGGATGCGGACAATCTGGCTCATGGGGGCTCCGAGGAAGGGCCGACGAGGGCGCCGGCGAAAGGGTCACGGCTACTGTGCGCGTAGTCTGCATCCAGAATAAGGGGTAATCTGGTGTTTCATTGAAAAACAATTGTTTGCAATGGACCTGATCGCTCCCCTGCGGACCTTCGCCAAGGTGGCCGAGGTCGGCTCCTTCGCCGCCGCTGCCGAGGCACTGGACCTGTCGCCGCAGCTGGTCGGCAAGCATATCCAGGCGCTGGAGCAGCACCTGGGCATGCGCCTGCTCAACCGCACCACGCGCAAGCAGAGCCTGACCGACTTCGGCCAGGCCTACCTGGCGCGGGCGCGGGTGATCCTGGAGGAAGTGGAGGGCGCCGAGCAATTGGCGGAAGTGGCGCGTGGACGGCCGATGGGGCGCCTGCGCATCAGCGCGCCGGTCACCTTCGGCGTGCACGCACTCGGCCCGGCGGTGGTGGCTTACATGCAGCAGTACCCGGATGTGCAGGTCGATCTGAATCTGTCCAACAGCCTGGTGGACATCGTCGAGGACGGCTACGACCTGGTGTTCCGTACCGGTGACCTGGCCGACAGCGGGCTGGTGGCGCGACGGCTGGGGCCGTATCCGCTGGTCCTGTGTGCGTCGCCAGGCTATCTGGCTTCGCGCCCGGCCATCACCCATCCCAATGACCTGAGCCGCCACGAGTGCCTGGGCTTCGCGCATTCGATCATCCGCACACGCTGGAGTTTCCGCGATGCCGATGGCAGCGTGCTGACCGTGCCGGTGTCCAGTCGCTTCATGGTCAACCAGGCCGAGCCGCTGCTGACAGCGGCCGTGGGTGGGCTGGGATTGATCCTGCAGCCCTACGAAATGCTTGCCGCTGCGCTGGCGCGTGGTGAACTGGTGGAAGTGCTGCCGGACCATGTGCCGGTATCGACGTGGATCAACCTGGTGTATACGCGCGACCGCCAGCTGACGCCCAAGCTGCGCAGCTTCCTGGACTTCTGCGTGGCGCGTTTCACAGAGCAGACGATGGCAAGGCGATAACGTGGCATCGATCAGCATTCCTGTGTTCCCATGCGAAGGACTCGCCCCGTGATGTCTCTCCTGCTGCCGCAGCATGCCGCCCGCGTCCTGCTGCTGGCGTCATTTTCCAGCGCCAGCGTGCTTGCGCAGCAGACGCCTGCGCAGGCGTTGGCCGAGTGGGAGGTGCAAGGGCGCGCGGATGGCCTGGCGCGACCTGATACTGAATGCCAGGATTTCCTGCAGGCAATGGGCCGGAAGCCTCCGGAACTGCAGTATGTAGGCTGCAGCCAGGATGACGTGTCCTACCTCAAGCCGATGGAGGCCCACTATCGTGTTTCAGGCGCGCAAGCGGCGCAGGTCGAAGCCTATCTGCACACGGCATTCGGCCTGCCTGCATTGCGCTACGTCTGTTGTGGCTGGAGCAACGGCGCACCCTACTACTGGCGCGAAGGTCCGGATGCGGTGAGGTATCAGATCGGCATGGGGGTGGAATCGCTGCCGTACGAACGGGGCCAATGGCATAGCATCGAGGCATTCAACGTCACTGTCGAGGTGGTGCGGCAGCGTCCCTAGCGTGGATGCAGCGGGCCGATCCATCGTCTAGGATGCGCCCAGGGATACCCGCAAAGGAATTGCCATGAGGGCTGTTGGACGCCTGTTTCTCTGCAATGCGCTGGCCTGTTTGGTCCTGGTGACCGCCTCGGCATTTCCGGCAGTTGGCGCAGCATCTTCCGAGCGCGAACATCCACGCGCGCGGGATGCCATCGATGACTGGCTTGCCGCCTTCAATGCGGGCAGCCTCGAGGGGTTGCAGGCATTCGCCGACAGATATGCCAAGCAGGAGGGCAGCACGCCCAAGGACTATCTCGAGTTCCGCGAGAGCACGGGCCCGCTGGGCGTTCTGGAAACACTCGAGCGCGCGCCCAGCCAGGCGAAGGTGCTGGTGATGGGCCAGCTGAGCGAACGTGCGATGTGGGTGACGGCGGTCATGGACCCGGCCAACCCGTCGCACGTGAAGCAGTTCCAGATCGAGGGCACTGAAACGCCAGACAAATACAAGCCGGCACGGGTTGCATTGCCTGCGCTGATGGCTGATGCCGCGGCAAGGCTGGAGGCGCTGCGGGCGCAGGACGCGCTGTCGGGTGCATTGCAGGTGGCGCAGAATGGCAAGGTGCTGCTGGACTGGCGCGGTGGCGATGCCGATCGCACCGCTGGCATTCCAGTGGACGTGGATACACAGTTCCGCCTTGCGTCCTCCAACAAGATGTTCACCGCAGTGGCCGTCCTGCAGCTGGTGCAGGACGGCAAGCTCAGTCTCGATGACACGATCGGCAGTCGCCTGCCGGACTATCCGAACAAGGCCGTTGCCAACAGCGTAACCGTTCGCCAGCTGCTGTCACATACCAGTGGCCTGGGCGACTTCTTCGGCGACGATTTCGAACAGTATTCCGCGTCGTTGAAGACGCTGGATGACTACGTGCGGCGCTTTGCCAAGGATGCGCCGCAATTCACGCCAGGCAGCCAGGACAGCTACTCGAACTATGGCTTCATCGTGCTTGGGCGGATCATCGAGGCCGTCTCCGGGCAGTCGTACTACGCCTATGTGGAGCAACACATCCTGCGCCCGGCGGGCATGATGGGCACCGGCTTCGAACCGGAAACAGTGAACGTCCCGCAGCGTGCCGTCGCCTACACGAAGAAGGACGGGCAATGGGTCCGTGAAACGAAGTCGCTGCCCTGGCGCGGCATGTCAGCCGGTGGTGGCTACAGCGCGGTGGGCGACATGGTGAAGTTCGCCGAGGCATTGCGCAGTGGAAAGCTGGTCTCACCTGCATTGCTGCAGCAGGCCACCACGGCGCAGAACCACAAAGGCTGGTATGGATTCGGCTTCGTGGTGCAGGGCAAGGGCAGGGAGCACCAGTACGGCCACGAAGGCGGTGCGCCCGGATCGAACAGTGCCATCGTGGTGATGCCCGCACAGGGGTATGTGATCGTTGGCCTGGCCAATGTCGATCCGGATGCGATCAGCAACGTGGTCAACTACATCGCGCGAAGAGTGCCGTTGTAGCCCCGAGCGACTGTGCTGCAGCGATGTTGACGCTGGGGCAGTTGGCGGACCAGAATCGGTCCATGAGCCGATTCCTTCCCGTGGTGTGTCTGGTCGCCAGCATGGTGCTCCTGCTGCGCGGGGTGCACGTGATACTCAGGGGTGTCCCGGCGATGGCCAGCGAAGGTACCAGTGCTGCGTATGCACAAGGCTACCTGCATGGGCAGGCAGCAGCCGGGTGGGTGTTGATTTCCGCTGCGGTAGCCTGTGCACTCATTGCCTGGTACCGGGCGCGCGCCAGGAAGTGAGAGACGGGCGCATCAGCGCGGCACCCGCACCATCTTCGTCATCAAGTGTTCCACCACGCCCGCCGGGTCCGCAGTGCGGCCCACATGCGTGCTCGACATCTGCACGACCGAACTGCGCTTGGCGGTAAGGAAATGGAAGCGCGCTCGCGCGGGCAGCTGCGCGATGGGGCCGGCGCTGGCGTCGCCGCGGCAGATGGCCACGATCGCATCCAGCCACGGCTGCAGCGCCTCCTGGTCCAGCGCCGGCGCGAAGGCGCGCAGGCGCGCAGGATCGATCTCGATGGCCGCCTCCAGATGACGCGCGCCAGGACAGGAGACGATCACCCCGACGTTGATGAATTCCTCGCGTTCCACCCGCGGTACCACGCGGATGACCGCATAGTCATACGTGTGCAGCGTGGGCACGGATGGCCTCCTGCACGAACACCGCACGCACTTTCAGGCGATGCTTGAGATAGTCGATGTAGCCTTGGCGATAGGCCTGCGGACTGTCGAATGCCGGCTCGTTGACCAGCCAGCTGTCCGGCACCAGGCCGACGATGCGCTCGATCTCGGCATCGGTCAGGCGCGCGGCCAGTTCGGCATCCACCTCGGCGATGCGGCTGGCGAACGACAGCAGCACGTGGTCGCGGATCAGCACGAACGGCTTTTCGCAGGCATCGCCGGCGTTGGCCCAGTCGTGATGGAAGTACATGGCCGCACCGTGATCGATCAGGTACAGCTTTCGATGCCACACCATCAGGTTCGGATTGCGCGTGGTGCGATCGACATTGCTGGTGAGCGCATCGAACCAGACGATGCGCGAGGCCAGATCGGCATCCACCGGCATCGCCGCCGGGTCGTAGTTGATCGCACCGGGCAGGTAGTCCAGGCCCAGGTTCAGGCCCTCGCTGGCACGGATCAGCTCCTGGATTTCCGGGTCCGGTTCGGTGCGGGCGAACTCGCGGTCCAGCTCCACGAACAGGATTTCCGGAATCGGCAGGCCCAGCGTGCGCGCCATTTCGCCGGCGATCAGCTCGGCGATCAGCGCCTTCGGGCCCTGGCCTGCGCCACGGAACTTCAGCACGGCCATGCCGTCGTCGTCGGTCTCGACCACGGCCGGCAGGGAGCCACCTTCCCGCAAGGGAGTGATGTAGCGGAGGGCATGTACGGTGCGCATGGGCGCATTCTAGCGTGGTGCAGGTGCAACCCCCTGATCGGCGAGGACCGAGTTCGGCCTTCACCTGTCCCTTCCGCCTGCGATGGCAGCATCGTGCTCCAGGAACCCTTGGGTTCATGGGCGTACTGGCACTCTCGATGCAGAGGCTTCAGGCCGGGCACCTGCTCGGCTGCCAGCGACGCGCACTGCGAAGCGGAAACCTCATCCACGATGTCCTACAGGCTACGGAGGTGCACCGATGAGCGACGAATTCACTCCCATGCTGCCGCCCTTGGACGACGCCAAGGTCGAGGAAATGATCGGCAAGGTCGTACTGGTAGGTGTGACCCGCTATGGCGGCGACGGCCAGGTAAAGGGGCTGGAGCAGTATGCCGGCACGGTGCTGCGCATCAGCGCCGACGAGGGCGTGGTGCTGGCCGACGAGAATGATGGCCACGAGCGCTACCTGCCGCCGATGCTGGACCAGTACCAGCCAGCCGAGCCCGGGGAGTACCGCATGCACACCAGCGGCATGATCGTGGTCGACCCCGACTACCTGGCCACCTGGGACCTGCACGCGCAGCAGTAGTGCCAAGCCATGCCTGGCAGGTGCCGGCAGTTCCCCGGCACCTCCCGGAGCTGCACTTTGCCCCATCCGGCCACTAGCCCTTCCGGCCCATTCACGACAACCCCTGCGGTGCTAGATTCGGGTCCATGCCCGATTCCGGGTACCCATTCACACTCCAGGGGATAAGGATGCTGATCCGTCGAACCTCTCTGGCGGCGGCCGTTGCCGTCGCCACCGTCGGCCTGCTGGCCGCTGGCCCGGCGCTTGCCGACTACGCCAAGCCGCCGGAACACCTGCTCAAGGTGCTGAAGGCACCGCCGCCGCCGGCGCCGAACGTGGCCCCGGGCGGCCAGCGCCTGCTGCTGACCACCGCGCAGACCTACCCGTCAATCAGCCGCGTCGCCCAGCCTTACCTGAAGCTGGCCGGCGTGCGCCTGGAGCCGAAGAATCGCAGCCGCCATGACACCCCCGGTGGCTACGGCATTCCGGCCTGCGTGGCCGACTTCACCCTGGTCGATATCGGCAGCGGCAAGGAGACCAAGGTCAACCTGCCGCAGGGCTGCGCCACCGGCGCGCTGTGGTCGGCCGATGGCAGCCACTTCGCCTTCCAGAATGCGGTCGATACCAGCGTGCAGCTGTGGGTGGGCGATGCGGCCACCGGCCAGGTGAAGCAGGTGCCGAACGTGCAGCTGAACCCGATCTTCGGCTACACCGTGCAGTGGCTGGGCGGCAGCCAGAATCTGCTGGTGAAGCTGGTCCCGGCCAATCAGGGCCCGGCGCCGTCCAATGGCGGCGTGCCGACCGGTCCGGACGCGCAGGAGTCGCTGGGCAGCAGCGGCGAAAGCAGCACCTACGAAGCCCGCGACACGCTGACCAGCGTCCATGACGAGAAGCTGTTCGCCTATTACGGTACTTCGCAGCTGGCCGTGGTCGATACCGTCGCCAACCGCGTGCGCCCGGTCGGGCAACCGGCGCTGTTCAATGAAGTCAGCGCCGCGCCCGATGGCGTGCACGTGCTGACCGAATCGATCAAGGCACCGTATTCGCATGCGGTGACCTACCAGCGCTTCGCCAACGACGTGGCCGTGCTGGACATCGCCAGCGGCAAGTCCACGCCGATCGCCAGCCTGCCGTTGGCCGACCGCGTGCCGGTGCACGGCGTACCGGAAGGTCCGCGCGGTTTCGACTGGCGTGCCACCGATCCGGCCACCCTGGTCTATGCCGAAGCGCTGGACAAGGGCGACTGGAAGGTCAACGTGCCGCATCGCGATCGCGTGCTGATGCTGAAGGCGCCGTTCAACGGCAAGCCGACCGAAATCACCCGCACTACGCAGCGCTTTGAAGGTTTTGCGTGGTCCGCCGATCCGTCCGTGGCGTTCCAGTTCGAGAACGACGAGAACCGCCACTGGATGCAGACCCGCATCGTCGATGTGGACCAGCCGAAGAAGGAAGGCCGCCTGCTGTGGGACATGTCCAGCGATGAGCTGTACGGCAACCCCGGCAACCTGGTCTTCACCCGCCTGCCGAATGGCGCGCAGGTCGTGCGCCGTGAGGGCAACCATGTGTTCCTCAGCGGCCGTGGCGCGTCGCCGCAGGGCGACCGTCCGTTCCTGGACCGCCTGGACCTGGGCACGCTGAAGAGCGAGCGCTTGTTCCGCAGCAGTGCCGATGCCTACGAACAGTTCCTCGGTTTCAGCAACACGCCGGGGCGCTACCTGACCTGGCACCAGTCGGTGATCGATCCGCCGAATGCCTTCATTCGGCAGCAGGGTGAGGCGGTGGCCGACGCGAAGGCCGGCGAGGCGCAGTTCGCGTCCACCACGACCGCGCTGACCAAGCTGGTCGACCCGACCCCGGAAGTGCGCCAGATCAAGAAGCAGCTGGTGACCTACAAGCGCGCCGACGGCGTGGACCTGTCGTTCACCCTGTACACGCCGCCGGGCTACAAGGAGGGCCAGCGCGTGCCGGCGATCCTGTATGCGTACCCGGCCGACTTCGCCAACGCCGCGCAGGCCGGCCAGGTGTCCGGTTCGCAGCAGACCTTCACCCGCCTGCAGCCGTACCGCCTGATGCTGCTGGCCGGCTACGCGATCATCGACAACGCCTCGTTCCCGATCGTGGGTGACCCGAAGAACGCCTACGACACCTACCTGGAGCAGCTGGAAGCCGACGCCAAGGCGGCGGTGGACAAGGCCGTGGACATGGGCGTGGTCGACCGCAACCGCATCGGCGTGACCGGTCACAGCCATGGCGGCCTGATGACCGCCAACCTGATTGCGCACACCAAGCTGTTCAAGGCCGGTGTGGCGACCAGCGGTTCGTACAACAAGACCTTCACCCCGTTCGGCTTCCAGAACGAACGCCGCTCGGTCTGGCAGGCGCAGGACGTGTACCTGAAGGCGTCGCCGTTCTTCTACGCCGACAAGATCAAGCTGCCGCTGCTGCTGGTCCACGGTGAGGACGACGCCAACCCGGGCACCGAGCCGTTCCAGTCGCGCAAGCTGTACCAGGCGATCCGTGGCAACGGTGGTACCACCCGCCTGGTGATGCTGCCGAACGAGCCGCACTGGTACACCGCGCTGGAATCGAACGAACAGCTGGTGGCGGAAATGCTGAACTGGTTCGACACCTACGTGAAGAACGCCAAATAGAGTCGAGCTTGCTCGACCGCTTTGCAGAAGGCCGCCTTCGGGCGGCCTTCCTGCATCCTGCTGTAGAGCCGAGCCCACGCTCGGCTATCCGTTGGCCTGTAAACAGTTGCAGGTGCTATGCAATCAACTGTGGAGACTCGGTAACGACGTGTTACCGGCACATTCGCACGCCGCGCAAATGGTCTAGGCTGAACCTGATAGCTCGTTCCAGGTCGGTGCAATGAAAGCCATCCTTCTTGCTGCAACGTTGTCCTTGGTCCTGGTCTCAACTGCAGGTGCGCAGCCATTGCCCACCGAATTGGCGCAGCTGGGGATCATCGCCGGCATGCCTTACGCCAAGGCCAAGCGCCTGCTGGATG
Source organism: Stenotrophomonas sp. GD03819 (assembly GCF_029841665.1). Classification (NCBI taxonomy): domain Bacteria; kingdom Pseudomonadati; phylum Pseudomonadota; class Gammaproteobacteria; order Lysobacterales; family Lysobacteraceae; genus Stenotrophomonas; species Stenotrophomonas sp. GD03819. Next base: position 100,263 of record NZ_JAOCEW010000004.1, on the reverse strand, counting down.
CCGCAGGCTGGCGGGCAAAACCTGCGCAGGGCGCGCCGGAATCGCTGGACGGCTTTCCGGAAGTCGGATGCCAGAAGGATGGAAAGCAATGTGCGACGACCTTCGAAAAGGACGGTCAACAGATCGCGGTGCGGCTGGGCACTACCCTGGCAGGGCAGCCGTTCGTGCAGAGCGCTGACTGAGTACCCGCCCTCACGCCAGCGGTAGGCGGTCCTGCGCGCGCGACAGCCGGTCATGCAGGTCGCGCACATGTTCTGCCTTGGCATGCACCCGGGTGGTATCGCCGAAACTGCGTAGATAAGCGCAGGCCGCGAAGCCGGCGCTCTTCTTTTCGTACTCCGCAATCCAGGCCAGACGGTCCGGGTTGTTGGCCTGTTCGGCGGACCACGCGGCCACCGGCGGGCGGATGCGATAACGCAGGCCGACGCGCCACGGCTTCGGTGTCAGCCGCGCACGGAAGCAATGCTGCAGTCGGCACATGCGCGCGTACAAGGTGTCGGTGCCCAGTGCCTTGAAGAACGCCTGCAGCTGCTCGTCCTCGGGCGAGAAGGTGGCATGCATCGCCAGCACGCGCAGTCCCGCAGGCGTGCGGTAAGCGCGCAGATGCCAGTCGGGGTGTTGTTCGCTGAAGACTTCCACGCGCCGCAGCGCAAGCCCTTCGGCACCCCCGGCGGCGGCCAGACGCTGCCTCCGGCGCAACAGCAATGCGGCATTGACCAGAACTACCGCCGCCACGCCCAGCACCAGCCCCACCAGCCAGTGCCACAGCAGCGTGCCAGTGACGGCGCCGGCAAGCAGCACGACCGCCGCAACAATGGCCGGCATCACGCAGCCGGCTGGCGGCTGCGCATGGTCGATGTCGGCGAACAGCACGTCGGGGCTGTTGAGGCACAGTGCGCCATAGCTGTTGCGGGTGATGATGACGTCGCCGTCGCGCTGCACGATCTGCTCGCGGATCGGCACGCCCTCCACGCCGTAGTTGCTGCGCACTTCGCGGCGCGGCAGCGCCTGCCCGGCGAGGATGGCATTGAGGGCTTCGTTGGCGCGGCGGTCGGCGTGCACCTGCGCCTCTGCTGGGCCTTCGTCGGACCAGCCGAAGCGGCGCACCACCACCGGCCGGCCACGGAAGCGGGCCTGCAGGCGGGCTTCAGCCCAGTACGCGGGAACGATCATCATCGCGGGGTGCTCCATCTTCCGTGGCAGGTGCCGAATCGAGTCTGGCACAGCGCCGGAGTGCCCGCATCTGCTTGCTGCGGCGGCCGGGCCGGGGTGATAGATTGCGCGCTTCGCCTGCACTCCACCAAGGACGGAGCGATGTCCATGATCCTGCGCGGCCTGTTGGCCCTGGCCTGTGCCGGGGCAGTTGGCATGGCCACGGCGGCGGTACCGGCCGGGCCTCAGATTGTCACTGACGATGTCAGTCGCTTCTACGCGCTGTACGACAACGCAGGTGGCAAACCCAGCGTTGCGCAGTTGCGTGGATACATGGCCGAGGGTTCGGCGGGCCTGGCCGAACTGGCGAAGGCGCGCCGGGTCACCCCCGAGCGCATTGCCGAGTCCATCGCCAACCAGCCGGAACTGTATGCGCAGGGACGAAGCTGCCTGGCCGAACTGCCAGCGGTGAAACAACGCCTGACGCAGGTGTTTTCCAACCTGCAGGCGATCTACCCGCAGGCTGCGTTTCCGCCGGTGACCATCGCGGTGGGCCGTGGCCGTCCGGTCGGGCTGACCTCGAAAAGCGGGGTGATCATCGGCCTGGAAGCGCTGTGCGCAGCCGATTTCATGAATCCCAATGTGCAGGACCGCTTCGTGCACGTGATTGCGCACGAGTACGTGCACATCCAGCAGACGGGCCTGACCGACTTCGAGCCGGGCGACCCGCATGCGACGGTGCTGCGTGTTTCGCTGGGGGAGGGCATCGCCGAGTTCATCGCCGAACTGATTTCCGGCAACGTCGGCAACGGGCGCCACGCGGCCTGGACCCGTGGCCGGGAAGTGCATATCGAAAGCGCGTTCGCGCTGGATCTGGACAGCACCGATCTGTCGCCGTGGCTGTACAACTACAAGCCGGGCTCGCAGGAGCCTTACGACCTCGGGTACTGGGTGGGCTACCGCATCGCCAAGGCCTATTACCTGCAGGCCAAGGACAAGCGTGATGCGGTGCGTGCGCTGATCCAGCAGGACAACCCGAAGGCGATCCTCGCTGCCAGCGGCTGGACGCCGGGCATGTGGATGCCGGCGAAAGTCACGGGTGTGGCGGCGCGTACGGCTGCACGCTGAGCACAGGGCGGGGCGTTAGACTGCGGAAGATGATTTCAGGAGTACTCGCATGCGTGGATCTGTTGAGCTTGCCGCTGCCACCGTCGTGACGCTGGGCCTCGCGTTGGCTTTTCCGCTGGGCGCTGCGGAAGCCGTCGCAGTCAATCCGCTGCTGCAGACGCCGATCGACCAGCTGCGCCCCGACGAAGTTCGTTTCATGCAGCAGCGCCTGGCCGATTGGCCGCAGCTGCAACGCTATCGTGACGCGAACGCGCGACTGCCTGCGGCAGTGCCGGGCCAGCCACGCGTAGTGTTCTTCGGTGACTCCATCACCGAGGGCTGGGGCAGGGAAGGCAATGCCGGTTTCTTCCCCGGCAAGGGCTGGCTCAACCGCGGCATCAGTGGCCAGACCACGGCGCAGATGCTGGTGCGTTTCCCGCAGGACGTGCTGGCACTGAAGCCACAGGTGGTGGTGATCCTGGCCGGCACCAACGACATCGCCGGCAACACCGGCCCGTCCACGCAGGCGATGATCGAAGACAACCTGCACGCGATGATGGAGCTGGCCCGTGCACATGGCATCGCCGTGGTGCTGGCCTCCGTGCTGCCGGTGAGCGAGTACCCGTGGATGCCGGGCATCACGCCTGCGCCGAAGGTGCGCGCATTGAATACGGCGTTGAAGCGCTATGCCGAGGCGAAGCAGCTGGTCTATCTGGACTACTACACGCCGATGGCCAATGCGGCTGGTGGCCTCGATCCGCAGCTGGCCGAGGACGGCGTGCATCCCACCGCGAAGGGCTATGCGGTGATGGCGCCGTTGGCCGAAGCGGCGGTCAAGCGCGCGCTGCAGCAGAAGTAGCTCCCGCGGGCAGACTCGCCGCCAACCACTCGCAGAAACTGATCACCAGCGGATCGGCCGCGCTGTCCTCATGCACCAGCCAGCTCCAGCGCGGACCACGCACGCGTGCCTCATCCAGCGGCTGCAGCAGGCCCTGCTCGCAGGCGCGTGACGCCAGCAGCTCGCTGACCAGCGCGATGCCCAGCCCTTGGCATGCGGCATCCAGCAGCTGCCCGGGCTCGGAGAAATTCATGCCCTCGCGGCGCTGGCCGACATCGGCGCCGCCCTGCACCTGCCATTGGCTCCAATCCATCTCGCGCTCGCCATGCAGGGTCAGTCGTTCGTGCACCGGTGTGGCGAGCAGGGCCGGATGGCAGGCCGGATAGAGCCGGTCCTGCAGCAGCACGCGGTGCTGGCACTGCGCCTGTGAGTCGAGGTCATCGCGTACCGCCACGTCCAGCGTCTGCGTGGTCATGTCCGGCGCGTCCTCGCTGGTCAGCAGCCACAGGTCGGCACCGGGATACAGGCGATGGAACCCGGCCAGGCGTGGCACCAGCCAATGGCGCGCAAAGGCCGGGCTGGTGTTGACGATCAGTTGATTCGGCTTGCGGTACTGATCGAGCCGGCGGATGCCACTGGCCAGCTGCCGCAGCAGGGACTGGGTGGTTTCCAGCAGGTCGATGCCGGCGTCGGTGAGGGTGACGCTGCGGCCCTGCCGGAAGAACAACGGCTGCTGCAGCGAGGCTTCCAGGCCCCGGATCTGCTGGCTGATGGCCGACTGGGTCAGATGCAGTTCCTCGGCGGCCCTGTGGAAACTACCCAGGCGGGCGGCGGCCTCGAAACCACGCAACGCGTTCAGCGGTGGCCAATGCTTGAGCATTTCAGGTAAGTAAAACTGTTCAATTGATGGCTGAATCTATCGTTTGTTCTTATGGATAGGCAAGCGCAGCATAGCTTCCATCCCACACCGGCCCTGGAGCCCGTCATGAGCAGCCGTCGTCACTTCCTCACCCAGCTGGCGGGCGCCGCCGGTCTTGGCGGCCTGGCCGCCCTCGGTCTGGCGGGGCTGCCGGCTCGCGTATCCGCAGCGGAGCCAGCTGCGGGCCCCTGGCGCATGCCGGACGAGCACGGGCCGCAGGAACGTGTCTTTCTGGCCTTCGCCGCGCAACCGCGGGTGTGGGGCGCGCAGGCCGATGCGGTGAACACCGCCGTGGCACGGCTGGCCCGCACCATCGCCCGCCACCAGCCGGTCAGCGTGCTGTGCCGCCCGGACCAGCTGAAGCTGGCGCAGGACCGCTGCGGCCGCGACAACATCGAGTTCCTCGAGGTGCCGCTGGATGACATATGGGTGCGCGATTACGGCGGTTGCTTCGTCACCAATGACCGGGGCGGGCTGGGGCTGGTCGACTTCAACTTCAACGGTTGGGGAGGCAAGCAGAGCGCACGCAACGATGGCGCGGTGGCGCCCTGGCTGGCACAGGTGACCGGCGCGACGCTGCTGGAAAGCGATCTGGTGGGCGAGGGCGGTGGCATCGAAGTCGATGGCCATGGCACCGCCATCCTCACCGAAAGCTGCTGGGTGAACCGCAACCGTAATCCGGACTGGTCGCGCGCGGAGATCGAGGCCGAGCTGAAGCATCACCTGGGCCTGCGCAAGGTGATCTGGCTGCCCGGCATCGCCGGCGAGGACATCACCGACGCGCATGTGGATTTCTATGCGCGCTTCGTGCGCCCGGGTGTAGTGATTGCCAACCTGGACAATGATCCGGAGTCCTACGACTACGACCTGACCCGCGAACATCTACAGATCCTGCGCGAGGCCACCGATGCCGATGGCCGTCGCCTGCAGGTGCATACGCTGCCGCCGCCGCTGGACGGGCGCGACAACGTGCATACCCGCGACAACGACGATCTGGCGACGGGCTATATCAACTACCTGCCGATCAACGGCGCGGTGGTCGCGCCGCAGTTCGGTGACGACGCAGCCGATGGCTACTGCCGTGAACTGCTGGAGGACATGTATCCCGGCCGCGTGATCGAACAGGTGGATATCGATGCGATCGCCGGCGGCGGAGGTGGCATCCATTGCGTGACCAAGAACATGCCGAAGGTAGGGTGACGTGCCTCAGGCATCGTCCAGCTTCAACGCGGCATCGGCCGCCAGCAACGCCTCGGCGGCTGCACTGAGCGACGGCGACGGTGGGGCGACCACGCCGATCGCTTCCATCATCTTCGGCATGCTCAGGAACTGGCGCGCTCGACGGTCGTAGATGCCGGTGACCAGCAGCGCACGGGTGGCGATCTTCTGCTCGGGCCCGATCAGCACGCGCTGTTCCATGATGCCGCGCGAGCCGACCCAGCCCACCAGGCGCGTTTCCAGGGTGAAGCGCTGGAACGGCTTGAGTTCGCGGCGGAACTGGATGGTGCCGGCGCCGACAATCGGCGCCCACTTCTCGCGCAGTGCCACCCGGCCCAAGCCCATGCGGAGGATCAGGTCCAGCCGGCCCAGATCGAAGATGTTCCAGTAGCGGCCGTTGGTCATGTGCAGGTTGCTGTCCAGGTCGTTGGGCAGCACACGGAACTGCAGGCGCGAGACCCCGAACGGGGCCTCCAGCTTCGGCCGGAACAGGCTGCAAAGCAGCAGATGGAGCAGGCGGAACCAGAGATTCATGGCTATGACGACTGTTATAGAACGGCCGGTACGCTAATCTATGACGACTGTCTTAGCAAGGCGATCGCCGTGAGCCCACGACCCTCTGATGCCCCGCAACGGGTGATTGATGCCGCAGCACAGATGCTGGCGCGGGTAGGCCTCAATGCCACCAGCATTCGTGAGGTGACCAAGCTGGCCGAGGCGCCGCTGGGCTCCACCTACCACCATTTTCCCGGCGGCAAGCAGGAGCTGCTGGCGCGTGCCACCCACATGGCTGGCGACAAGGTGGAAGCGCTGCTGGTGGAGCTGCTGAAGGGCGGGGCCGTGCAGGGCCTGCAGCAGTTCCTGGCAATGTGGCGCGAGCGCCTGCTGCGCTCCGGGTTCCGGGCGGGCTGCCCGGTACTGGCCGCTGCCGTGGAGGAGCCGGTGGAGGCAGTGCCGAGCCAGCCCCGTGCAGCAGCTGCTGAAGTGTTCGCACGTTGGCAGGCCCATCTGGCCGCAGCGTTCATCGCCGACGGCCACGATCCGGTCGCCGCGGGTGGGCTGGCCAATCTGGTGATTGCCAGTGTGGAAGGTGCGGTGGCGATGTGCCGCGCACTGCAGGACATCGCCCCGTTCGACCAGGTGGCCGCGCAGTTGCTGAAGGCCGCCGCGCCTCCTTGATACGGCTGAACGGTCGCGGGAGACTCGGCGCAGGCCCTGACTGGACGCCGCCGTGGACGAATCGCACTGCCGCCATCTGATCGAGCACTACCTGCAGGCCTACAACCGCTTCGACATCGACGCCATGCTGGCGGTGCTGGCGCATAACGTGCGTTTCGAGAACCACAGCGGTGGCCAGCTGACGATGGTCACCGAAGGCATCGATGCCTTTGGCGAACTGGCACGGCAATCGGCGCCGTTGTTCCGCGAGCGCGAGCAGCGGTTGCTGGAGCTGATCTTCAAGGATGGCGTGGTGCTGGCCAGCATCGACTGGCGTGGCGTGTTCGCGCAGGACATTCCGATGGTCCCGGCGCGGGTACGGAACTGGCACTGCAGGGACACAGCGAGTTCGCTTTTGAGGACGGTCGCATCGTGCGGATCGTCGACCGCAGTTGATGATCAATGGCCTCGGCCCGTCGCCTGGACAGAGGCCCCGGCCGCGGTAGAATCCGCGCAACACTACCCGCGCGTGCCCGGCAAGGATGTCCGCATGCTGTATCAGGTTCTTGAGCTTCCACGCTCCACGATCCGCGGCACCCGGTGGTGCCGATGAAACGCACCCGTTTCTTTGCGCGGAGCCCGCTGAAGTTGCCGGTGAACCGCGCCGGTGAGCTTGTGCGCGCACGGCAACACCTGCGGGAACGCGGCTGGCCACGCCTGCAGATGGCACTGATCGTGGCCCTGACCGGTGCGGCCGGTTTCCTTGCCTCGCACCTGCTGCGTCTGGCCGGTATCGACGCGATGCTGCTTCGCTACCCGATGGCCGTATTGCTGGCCTATGGCGTGTTCCTGCTGCTGATGTGGATCTGGATCCGCTGGCGCTGGGACAACGTGCTGGATGGCCTGTCGCCGGATGTGGGCAGTGGCAGCCCTTCACCTCGCGGAAGTACCGTGGAATCACCGTGGGGCGGCGTCGGTGGCCGTTCTGGAGGTGGCGGCGCGTCAGCTTCGTGGAATGAGTCGGCGCAGGCCGGCGGCGGCGATGCCGGTGAGCTGCCGTTGACCGGCCTGGCCGAAGACGAAGCGGGCCTGCCGTTGCTGGCGATCCTCGGCATCGTCGCGCTGGTGGCGTCCGTCCTGCTGGCGAGCGTGTGGGTGGTGTGGTCGGCACCGGTGCTGATGGCCGAATTGCTGGTGGACGCGGCCATTGCCAGTGGCCTGTACCTGCGCATGCAGGGCATGCACGAGCAGGGGTGGTGGCGGGTATGCGTGACGCACACGATCTGGCCGCTGCTCGGCCTGCTGCTGTTCTTCGTGGTGCTGGGTTGGCTCGCGCAGGAAGTCGCGCCAGATGCGACCCATCTGCTGCAGGTCATTCAAGCGCTGTAGCGTCACGTCCCCGGCCGATATCCCAACCTGCTTCATTTCTTCCAGGAACTTCATGCGACAGCGCATTGCACGGAAACGCGTCCTGGCCACAACGGTCGTTCTATCGATGGTTGCAGTCGTAGCGCTGATCGCCAGCGTGCGCCCGCAATGGCGGCAGGCAGTCGGCCCGCCTCCGATCAATCTGGGAACGGCACGGATGCAGGCCGAAGTGATGGCAGAGCTCATCGACCTGCGACCGACACCACCAGGGAAGCCGCCGGAACCACCGATTCCAATCAAGGGAATCTTCTCCCCGATGCTGACCGGTAAGAGTGGATCCGCGACCGCGGCAGTGCCGCTGGAAGATGTCGCGCCAGCACACTTCGAGCCGCGCGGCTGGGAGCCCGACATGCCATTTGTCGTGATGGAATGGACTGCGCCTACCTGTGGCGAAGGAGACCCCGCCCCTGTCTGCCAGGTTCGTCACAGCGTCGTGGAATGGCGTGATGATGACAGTGCGGCGTCCATTCAGCTGCAGCAGCATCTGGAGTCGATGCTGCAGGTTGCGAACCGCCGGGCTGTACGCGTACCCGACCTTGCGTTTGAGCTTGCGCATGTGCGAGCGCAACGGATGACGTGGGACGAGCTTCAGCAACGGCGTGCGCGTGGCATCGAGGGATGCACGGGTGGCCCGGGCAATCCCGATCTGGGCGTTGTCTATCTGCAGCGTCCTGTGTTCAGCCAGGAGGGGAACTGGGCAATGGCATCGGTCGCCTCGGATCTGTGCAGTGGAGGAACGGCGATGCGCGTCCTCTACCTTCTGCACCGCAGGAAGAGCGGATGGGAGCGTATTCGAGTGGAACCTGTCCGCCATATGAGCGTTGGACACGGCCTGTGGCCCGCGTTGGCGGAGTCGTGATGACAGATACTCGTTCAAGCCAGACCGTGACTGCCAACAACGGATCACCTGGCGACGCATTGCATCGCTGGCGGCGGCGCTGTCGGCTTTGGCTCTCATGGCCGGGATCTGCAGCCTGCGCCCGAGGTGGCAGCAGGAGATCGGTCGGCTACCGATCAACCTGGGAACAGCGCAGATGCAGGCGGAGGCGATGGCGCTGGCGATCCGGCAGAGCGCCCCCCATTCCCCCCTCCACCCCCGCCAGTGCCGCAGCCAACGCCAGTTCTGCCATCGTCGCTGAGCGAGGTGCCCAGCGCACCGCAGACACCGTTCACGCGCGTTGATCAATGGCGCCCGCAGGAACAGCCGCAGTTGACCGACCCGGTGGGGGAGGACATCTACGTGATGGAGCAGACCTTGCCCTATTGCTGGCCGGGCAGCAGTGCCTCCATCTGCCAGGAGGTGGACGATCTGGTCCTGCCGCTGGACGATTGGTGGCCGCCGGACATCCATGCGCTGCGGTTGCAGCTGCAGGCGGACCTGGTTCCCGCCAATCGCCGGTCCACGCCAGTGCCTGCGGCCGCATTGGCCGGTGCGCAGCGGATGGGCGGCGCGGGGCTTCGAGCGCTGCGGGAGCAGGGGTACGGGGCAACGGTGCATGGGCCGACTCGGACATACGACCACGTCGCCTATCTGACCCGGCCTGTTTTCAGCGTCGATGGGCAGTGGGCTATGATTGCGGTCGCCCGGGATTCGTGTTCCGACGATTTCGTCTACCGGGAGCTTGTCGTGCTGCATCGGGAACAAGGACGCTGGATGGCCGACCGCTCGGAACGGGGTCTGGGCGGCGTATGGGACGGCCGCATACTGCGGCCCTGGACGTACAACCACTGACGAGGAAGAGCGCATGGATGTCGCTGCACGCAGGAACAGGACGTTGTTTCGTTGGATCATGGTGACGCTGCTGGCGGTACTGATGCCGTTTGCAGCACTGGCGCAGCCCGCAGCCGGGCAGGCCGATGGCGCCGAAGCCGCCACTGCCGCGGAAGAGGCCCAATGCCGCGCCTGCAGCTATGAGCGTATCGGGCCCAAGGTCGATATTGGACTGGTTGCACTGGTATCGCTGCTGGTGGTGGGTCTGCTGATCGCAGCGTCCCGGGAATGGGGCACCACGTCGCAGCGCTGGACCTGCCGCACGCTGGCTCTGTTGCTGGTGGGCATCGGCCTGGCGTTGTTGTGGTGGGCTGGCAGCGTCGTCTACCTGGGCTACAACCCGTGGCAGGACATGGCCGCCCCCGTCGATGGCTCGCTCACCTCGACACTGCTCACTACCTCACCGAAGTGGCTGGCGGCGCTGGTGTTGATTGGTTTCGCGCCTTCCATCTGGAAGCGCAGCGAACGCCTGCCGGCCTGGCGTATCGGCTGACCCTGGAACGACGGCGCCGGGTCAGACCCGGCGCCGCCTGCGGCCATCAGTCAAAGCGCCAGCGCACGCCCGCATAGACGCCACGGCCTTCGCCTGGCGTCGAGCGCGCGACATCCTTGCCGGCGTCGTCGTAGCCCGGCGTGACCGTGGCGGCGTAGTGGCGGTTGCCGATGTTGCGCATCTCCGCCCAGGCCTGCCAGCGACCACCGGGTGCCTCGTAGCCGATGCGGCTGCCGAAGATCACGTGGCTGTCGGCCCAGTAGCTGTTGGCGTAGTCCACCGCGATGCGCGAGGCGTATTCGCTGTTCAGCGCGGCGTACAGGCCGGAGGCATGATCGAAGCGCAGCTCGGCCTGGTAGCTGTGGCGCGGCAGGCCCGGCAGGCGGTTGCTGCCGAAGCGCGCATCGTGGCGGTAACCGAAATCACTGAAGGTGTACGCTTGGCGCAACGACAGGCGCCCCGGCGCGGCCTGCCACAGTGTGCTGTCCAATCCGGCTTCGATGCCACGGTGCACGGTGGGGCTGGCGTTGTTCTCTGCGATGAACAGGTTCGGTACCGGCTGCAGCTCCACGCTCAACAATTCATGGTTCACGTGGGCGTAGTAGCCGGTCAGTTCCCAGCGACCCAGCGCCGCGTCACCGCGCGCGCCCAGTTCCAGCGTGGTGGCGGTCTGGTTCTGCATCGGCACCGGCGCGCGCTGGCGGCCGGTAGACGGGCCATTGCCCGGCCCGAAGTACTGGTTCGAGCCCCAGATCATCGACCACGGGTGCGGCGCCTCCACCGAACGGCTGAGGTTGCCGAACCACTGCGTCTGCGCGCTGTGCTGCCAGGTGAAGCCCAGTCGCGGCGCGTAGTCCCAGTCGTGGTCGCGCAGGCGGCCGCCGCTGCTCGGCCAGGTCACCTGCACGTCGCGGCGGGTGCTGATCAGTGCCAGCCCGGTCTGCATGCGCAGGCGGTCGTTGAAGGTGAGGGTATTGCCGACGTGCAGCGTGCTGTCGGTGCCGTGGTGGCGGAACTCACGCGTACGCGTGCCGGCGGCATAGCCGTTGCTGGCAAAGCGCAGCGACTCGCGCACATCGGCCTCCAGATCATGGGTGACGCGCAGGCCGACCGTGGTTTCGCTGTCCAGGCCGAACAGCCGGTGGCGATGGCGGTAGTCCAGCGTGGCGTTGAGGTTGGCGTAGTCCAGCTGCTGCCGGTAGAGGCTCTCGTTCAGGTCCATCGGGTACGTGTGGTAGACCAGCCCGGCCTGCAGCGAGGAATCCTCATCGATCTGCAGCGTGGTGACGTTCCCCACCCAGGTGCTGCCCGGCTGCGGGCGGCGCGCATCGATGGCCAGGTTGGCCGCGTTCGCGGCGTGCGGATCGTTGCGGATCTGGTCGCGGGTCAGGCGACCGGGTGTTTCGTGATTGGTTTCGCGGTAGCGCACGAAGAACCGTGTCTGCAGGTCGGGCGTGATCTGCCAGCCGATGTTCGCCATTGCCCCCTTGCCATCACCGCGGGCATGGCGCTGATAGCCATCGAACTCGGTATCGGTGTAGGCCAGGAAGTAATCGACATCACCGCTGACGCCACCCCAGCTGAGGCCACGCTTCTGGTAGCCACGGCTGCCCGCTTCGTAGTGCAGCTGCACGCCCGCCGAATCGCGACCGCTGCGGCTGACGTAGTCGATGGCACCGCCCAGCGCCAGCGCGCCGCGCTCGAAGCCGTTGGCGCCGCGCAGGACTTCGACGCGCGACAGCCACAGCGGTTCCAGCAGCTCGTAGGGCGTGCCACCCGGGCCGGTCAGCGGCAGCCCGTCGATCGACACTGCGATGCCCGAAGCATGCGCGCCCGGGCCCCGGTTGATGCCCGAGCCACGGATCGAGATCTTGGTGCCCTCGTTGCCCGGCGACTGCGCGCTGATGCCGGGCTGGTAGGCCAGCACATCGGCGCTGCTGGACAGCCGGCTGCCGGCCTTGGCCACGTCGATGACGTTGCCGGCGCCGGGTACGCGCTTCAGCGCCTCGCGCGCCTGCGCGCTGGCATCGGCAGCAGCGGTGACCTGCACGGCATCCAGCGTGGTGGCCTGCGGGGCCGCGGCGGCAGTGGAGGAAAGGCCGAGGGAAACGGCCAGGAACAGCAGTGATCGGGTGGGGCGGTACGACGAGAGCGACATGCGGAAATGCTGTAAACCACGAAAGTGGCGCGCAAGTTAACAGGTCGGCGCCGTCACGTCACCCGTCGCTCGCGTATGGCCGCCCGCAACATCCATGTAGAGCCGAGCCCATGCTCGGCTATCGCGCGCAGCGCGCGTGGGTCTCCTGCGATCGCAACGAAAGAGCAGCCAAGCATGGGCTCGGCTCTACAGCAGGGTTTAGGGCGAGGGCTTCGCCAGCGCCTTGGCCTTCGCATACAGCCGATCAGCCGCTTCCCTTTCGCCCAATGCCGCATGGCACTCGGCCAGGCTGTCCCACGCGTTGGCCGAATCCGGATACAGCTCGGTGTTGAGCATGAACACCTTCAACGCTCTGCGTGCACCAAGGCTCTCGCGAATGGCATAGCCATCGGCATTGATCGCGCGCTCCAGTTCGCCGGTGGGAACGCCATTACTGTCGCGCAGCCAGCTACGCATCAGCGGCTTCGCATCGGCGCTGTCATCCAGCGCATAGCCGATCAACCGCTCGGACAGCACAGCGTGCGGAAACTCCTGCGGCGCGGCCACCGCCATCGCGCTCTCCACCAGCGTGCTCGACCAGGCATTGCGCGCGCTGCCGTTGGTCAGATACACGAACACCCAGTAACCGCTGGCCAGCGTGCCCTTGTAGGCCAGCCGCGCACGTACACGGGTGCCGCCATCGTGACCGACCTGGGTGTAGCCGTCGCTGCGGGTGGTGTCCCAGCCGGTGGAGAAGAAATTGCTGCCGCCACCGCTCAGTTTCTGCGGCTGCCAGAGCTTTTCCAGGGTCGCCGTGCGCAGCAGCTTGCCGGTCGCCAGCGCCTGCAGGAAACGGTTCATGTCGCCCACGGTGGTCTGCAGATCGGCATGGCCCCAGCCGTAGTCCGGCCAGGGATCCTCATTGGCCGGCTGCAAGGTGCCGTCCTTGCCGATGTAGGCCACCGCCGCACGCTGCGCCGGCACGCTGGCCACGCCCCAGGAGGTGCTGGCCATCTTTAGCGGCTGCAGGATGCGTTCGCGTGCGATGGCCGGGTAGGGCCTGCGGTAGTGCGCTTCCAGCAACGCCGTCAGCACCAGGTAGTTGGCCTGGGTGTACTGCACGCGGCTGCCGGTGGCGAACTGCATCGACTCGGCCGCGGCGACCTTCAGCGCTGCCGCAAGGCTGGGTGCAACGCCGCTGTAGCCCTTGCTCACCCAGCGGTTGTCGACACGGTCGTAGTACTCGGCGATGCCGGAGCTGTGGTTGAGGAAGTCGCGCACCGGGATCGTCTTCCATGCGGCCGGCAGGTCCGGCACATAGCGGCTGGCCGGCGCATCCAGATCCATCTTGCCCTGGTCGACCAACTGCATCACCAGCGTGCTGGTCAGCAGCTTGGCCATCGACTGCGCAGTGAAAATGGAATCGATGGTGGCCGGTGCGTGGGTGGCCGGATCACGCTCGCCGCTGGCGCCCTGGTACAGCACCTGGCCGTTGTGGGCGACCAGTACGGCCTGGCCGGCGATGCCGTAGCGTTCGCGGTTGGTCTGCAGTTGGGTATCCAGCTGGGACGAGAGGTTGTCGGGAGCACTGCGCGCCGAAACGGGCAGGGTGGCCATCAGGAAGCAGGAAAGTGCAACGGCAAGAGCGCGATGCATCGCAGTGGTCCGTCAGCGGTGATGGCGCATCTTGGCATGTAGAGCCGAGCCCATGCTCGGCAGCCTTCCGGTCAGGCGTCGTGACCCTGGAAGCACTGAGCCGAGCATGGCTCGGCTCTACAGGTGCCTTGCGGTAGTACCGGCCAGTGGCCGGCACCCCTGCGATCAGCCGAGAATCCCCGGCAGATCCAGCCCCTTCTCCTTCGCGCAGTCGATCGCGATCTCATAACCCGCATCGGCATGGCGCATCACGCCGGTCGCCGGGTCGTTCCACAACACGCGGCCAATCCGCTTGGCCGCTGCCTCGGTGCCGTCGCACACGATCACCATGCCGGCGTGCTGCGAGAAGCCCATGCCGACGCCGCCACCGTGGTGCAGCGACACCCAGGTCGCGCCGCTGGCGGTGTTGAGCAGAGCGTTCAGCAGCGGCCAGTCGGACACTGCGTCGGAGCCGTCGGCCATCGCCTCGGTCTCGCGGTTCGGCGAGGCCACACTGCCGCTGTCCAGGTGATCACGGCCGATCACCACCGGCGCCTTCAGTTCACCGTTGGCGACCATCTCGTTGAACGCCAGGCCGAGTCGATCACGATCACCCAGACCGACCCAGCAGATGCGCGCCGGCAGGCCCTGGAACTTGATCTTTTCGGCGGCCATGTCCAGCCAGCGGTGCAGGTGCGGGTTGTCCGGAATCAGCTCCTTCACCTTGGCATCGGTCTTGGCGATGTCTTCCGGGTCGCCGCTCAGCGCCGCCCAACGGAAGGGACCGATGCCACGGCAGAACAGCGGGCGGATGTAGGCCGGCACGAAACCGGGGAAGTCGAACGCGTTTTCTACGCCTTCTTCCAGCGCCATCTGCCGCAGGTTGTTGCCGTAATCCACGGTGGGCACGCCCAGTGCGTGGAAGCCGAGCATGGCGCGGATGTGGTTAGCCATCGAAGCACGCGCTGCCTTTTCCACTTCCTTCGGTGCAGAGACACGTTTCTCGTCCCATTGCTCGACGGTCCAGCCCTGCGGCAGGTAGCCATTCACCGGGTCGTGCGCGGAGGTCTGGTCGGTCAGCAGGTCCGGCTTGATGCCGCGTTCCAGCAGTTCGGCCAGCACGTCAGCCACGTTGCCGAGCAGGCCCACCGACTTCGGGGTGCCGGCCTTGCACGATTCCTCGATCAGGCGCAGTGCTTCGTCCAGATTGTCGGTCCAGGTATCCAGGTAACCGGTGCGCAGGCGCATGTCGATGCTGCTCTTGCGGCATTCGACCGCCAGACAGGAGGCGCCGGCCATCACTGCGGCCAGCGGCTGTGCACCGCCCATGCCGCCGAGGCCGCCGGTGAACAGCCACTTGCCGGTCAGGTCACCACCGAAATGCTGGCGGCCCATTTCCACGAAGGTCTCGTAGGTGCCCTGCACGATGCCCTGCGCACCGATGTAGATCCAGCTGCCGGCAGTCATCTGGCCATACATGGCCAAGCCCTTCTTATCCAGCTCGTTGAAGTGGTCCCAATTGGCCCAGCGCGGCACCAGGTTGGAGTTGGCGATCAGCACGCGTGGCGCATCGGCATGGGTGCGGAACACGCCTACGGGCTTGCCCGACTGCACCAGCAGGGTCTGGTCATCGTCCAGGCGCTTGAGCGTTTCGACGATGGCATCGAAGCTCTCCCAGTCACGCGCGGCGCGGCCGATGCCGCCGTACACCACCAGTTCCTGCGGCCGCTCGGCCACATCCGGGTGCAGGTTGTTCATCAGCATGCGCAGCGGCGCTTCGGTCAGCCAGCTCTTGGCATTGAGCGTAGTGCCGGTCGGCGCGGCGATGATGCGGGACGGGTCGTTGCGGGTCATGCGGCGCTCCGGTTCGTAGCGAATTCAAGGCAGGCGTTGAGCACCTGCGCCAGGGTATGGCGCAGCGGTGCGGCGTGGTCGGGGTCGAGCGGGGTGGGCCAGCTGTGTTCGTCCACCTGGTCCGGCAGGGGTTCGTGCATGTAGCCACGGCAGGCCAGCTCCATCTGCAGGCTGTGCACGCCGCCGGCGATGTTGCTGTAGTGGCGGGTGATCCAGCCGCCCTTGAAGCGGCCGTTGCGCACCTGGCTCATGCCACTGATCTTCAGCAGGTTTTCCACAACATCGCTCAAGGCGTTGTCGCAGGACGTGTCGGGTGCGCCGGACGGCCCGGCGGTACCGAGGTTGAACTGCGGCAGCTCGCCATCGAACAGGTGCGGAATATGCGAGCGGATCGAATGCGCGTCGTACACCACCACCGTACCGTGCTGCGCGCGCAGGCGGGTGATCTGTGCGGCCAGCGCATCGTGGTAGGGCAGGAAATACGTGTCGCGGCGCCGCGCGATCTCGGCGTCATCCGGCTCGCGCCCCGCGTGGTACAGCGGCTGGTTGTCGAAGGTGGTCAGCGGGCACAGGCCGGTGGTGTTCTGGCCCGGGTACAGCGACACGCCGCTGGGATCGCGGTTGAGGTCGATCACCGAACGCGAGATTGCCGAGCGCACCGTGGTCGCGCCCATGCCGCGCACGAAGTCGTACAGCTCATGCACCCACCAGTCGGCATCGCGGCGTGCCAGCCACGGCGAGTGGTAGTCGCCGATCAGGTCGTGCGGCAGCTCGCTGCCGGTATGCGGGAAGCTGACGATGAGGGGGGCGTCGCCCTCGTGCACGGTCAGCCATTCGGGATGGGTCGTCATGCCTGCGGTTCCACGGTTGGCAGAAGCTCGGCCAGGCCCTGCACCAGCGCGCCGCTGCGCACCAGATTCGTGGCGGTCACCATGTCCGGATGGAAGTAGCGGTCTTCTTCCAGCGTCGGCACCTGCGCACGCAGGGTGGCGCGCACGGTTTCCAGCGCGGCGCTGGAACGCAGCGGGGCATGGAAATCACAGCCCTGCGCGGCGGCCAGCAGCTCGATGCCGATCACGTTGGCGGCGTTCTCGGCCATCTGCATCAGGCGGCGCGCACCGTGCGCGGCCATCGACACATGGTCTTCCTGGTTGGCCGAGGTCGGGATCGAATCAACACTGGCCGGGTAGGCACGCTGCTTGTTTTCCGAAACCAGCGCCGCAGCGGTCACCTGCGGAATCATGAAGCCGGAATTCAGGCCCGGGCGTGGGGTCAGGAACGCCGGCAGGCCGGACAGCGCCGGGTCCACCAGCATCGCCAGGCGGCGCTCGCTGATCGAGCCGATCTCGCACACCGCCATCGCCAGCATGTCGGCAGCGAAGGCCACCGGTTCGGCATGGAAGTTGCCACCGGACAGCGCTTCGCCGGTATCGGTGAACACCAGCGGATTGTCGGACACGCCGTTGGCTTCAATTTCCAGTGTGGTTGCGGCCTGGCGCAGGATGTCCAGCGCCGCGCCCATCACCTGCGGCTGGCAGCGCAGGCAGTACGGATCCTGCACGCGCACGTCGTTGTCACGGTGTGATTCGCGGATGTCCGAGCCCTGCATCAGGGTGCGCAGCGTGGCCGCTGTGGCGATCTGCCCGCGCTGGCCACGGATGGCATGGATGCGCGGATCGAACGGGGTGTCCGAGCCCTTGGCCGCTTCCACCGACAACGCGCCGGTGACAAGTGCCGCCTGGAACACGGTTTCGATCTCGAACAGGCCGGCCAGCGCGTAGGCGGTGGAGAACTGGGTGCCGTTGAGCAGCGCCAGGCCTTCCTTCGCGCCCAGTTCGATCGGCTGCAGGCCGGCACGCGCCAGTGCGTCGGTTGCGGGCAGGCGTTCGTCACCAATGAACGCCTCGCCGACACCCAGCATCACGCTGGCCAGATGCGAGAGCGGCGCGAGGTCGCCCGAGGCGCCGACCGAACCCTGCGCCGGTACCACCGGCAGCACGCCCCTGACCAGCATCGCTTCGAGCAGCAGCAGGGTTTCCTCGCGCACGCCGGAAGCGCCCTGCGCGAGGCTGACCAGCTTCAGCGCCATCATCAGCCGCACCACGCTGGCCGGCATCGGTTCGCCCACGCCAGCAGCGTGCGAGAGCACGATGTTCCGCTGCAGGGTGGCCAGGTCCTCGCGCTCGATGCGCACGCTGGCCAGCTTGCCGAAGCCGGTGTTGATGCCATACACCGGCGCACCCTTGGCGACGATGGCGGCGACTGCAGCAGCACTGGCGCGCACTACCGGCAGCGCGGCCGGATCCAGTGCCAGCGGCGCGCCGCGATAGATCTGCCGCCACTGGGCGAGAGTGACATGGCCGGGGCGAAGAACCAGGGTGTTGCTCATGTGTTGCTCCAGGAGGCAGGCAGGTCGGGCTGCCCGCGCACCACGCGCGCGTGCAGCGGGTTGAATCCAATGCGATAGACCAGGTCGGCGGGGGCGTCGATGTCCCAGATCGCCAGGTCGCAGTCCATGCCGACGGCCAGGCGACCGATACGCTCGCCATGGCCCAGTGCGCGCGCCGCTTCACGGGTGAAGCCGGCGATGCATTCGTCCACGGTCAGGCGGAACAGGGTGGCGCCCATGTTCATCGCCAGCAGCGGGCTGGTCAGCGGCGAGGTGCCGGGGTTGCTGTCGGTGGCCAGCGCCAGCGGCACGCCGGCCGCGCGCAATGCAGCGATCGGCGGCAGGGTGGTATCGCGGGTGAAATAGAACGCGCCCGGCAGCAGCACAGCGACAGTGCCGGCCGCCGCCATCGCGGCGATGCCGGCGTCATCCAGATGTTCGATATGGTCGGCCGACAGTGCGCCGAAGCTGGCGGCCAGTTCGGCGCCATGCTGGTTGCTCAGCTGCTCGGCGTGGATCTTCACCGCCAGCCCGTTGGCGCGCGCCGCTTCGAAGACCTGCCGCGCCTGCGCCGGCGAGAAGGCGATGTTCTCGCAGAACACGTCCACCGCCTCGGCCAGGCCTTCGGCGGCGATGGCCGGAATCATCACGTTGCACACCTCATCGGTGTACTCCTGTGCTTCGCGGCCTGGCGGAATTGCGTGCGCGCCGAGGAAGGTGGTCACCACGTTGACCCGGCATTCCTCACCCAATGCACGCGCCACCTGCAGCTGCTTGCGTTCGTCGGGCAGGGTCAGGCCGTAGCCGGACTTGATCTCAAGGGTGGTCACGCCCTCGGCGCGCATTGCCAGCAGGCGCGGCCGGCTTTCGCGGGCCAGCTGTTCCGGTGTGGCGGCACGGGTGGCGCGCACGGTGGAGACGATGCCGCCGCCGGCACGGGCGATGTCGGCATAGCTGACGCCCTGCAGGCGCTGCTCGAATTCGTTGGCGCGGTTGCCGGCGTAGACCAGGTGGGTGTGGCAGTCGATCAGGCCCGGCGATATCCAGCGGCCCTCGCCGTCAATGCGGGTGGTCGGCTGCAGGTGGGCGTCGCTGCCGGCCGGGCCGACATGGACGATGCGGCCGTCGGCGCAGGCCAGCACGCCATCGCGGATGACACCCAGCCCCTCGCCATCAAGGGTGATCAGGTGGACGTTGGACCAGAGGGTTTCGACGTGCATGGCATCCACAACGCGGCTGTGCTTATATGTCTATACAATATAGGCGTCCATTTCGGGTTGTCCAGCCATGTCCGATTCGCGTTCCCCGCACTGTTTCCATGCCGCCCACGCCCTGCTGGCCGAGGGCTGGGCCCGTGATGTCCGCCTGCAGGTTCAGGACGGCCGCATCACCGCGATCAGCACGGGGCAGGGCGCGCAGGACGGTGACACCCGCGTCGGCATCCTGGTGCCGGGCCTGCCCAACCTGCACAGCCACGCCTTCCAGCGCGGCATGGCCGGCCTGACCGAGATCGGCGGCGGTGACGGTGACAGCTTCTGGAGCTGGCGCGAACTGATGTACCGCTTCCTGGCCCATCTGCGCCCGGACGCTGTGCAGGCCATCGCCGCCCAGGCCTACATGGAAATGCTGGAAAGCGGCTTCACCCGCGTCGGCGAATTCCACTACCTGCACCACGATGCCGACGGCCGCGCCTATGCCAACCGCGCCGAGATGAGTGCCCGGATCGCGGCGGCGGCCGATCAGACCGGCATCGGCCTGACCCTGCTGCCGGTGTTCTATGCGCATGCCGATTTCGGCGGGGCAGCGCCGAATCCCGCTCAGCGTCGCCTGATCCACGATGTGGACGGCTTCGCGCAGTTGCTGGATGCCGCCAAGCCGGCATTGGCCGCGCTGCCCGATGCGGTGCTCGGCATCGCACCGCACAGCCTGCGCGCTGTCACGGGCGAGGAACTGGGTGCGTTGTTGCCGCTCACCGATGGCCCGGTGCACATCCATATCGCCGAGCAGATGCGTGAAGTCGAGGCCTGCCTGGCGTGGAGCGGCCAGCGCCCGGTGCAGTGGCTGTACGACCACGCACCGGTCGATGCGCGTTGGTGCCTGGTGCACGCCACCCACATCACCGACGACGAGCGTGCCGCCATCGTGGCCAGCCAGGCCGTGGCCGGCCTGTGCCCGATCACCGAAGCCAACCTGGGCGACGGTCTGTTCCCGATGCAGGCGTTCGCGCGCGAGGGTGGCCGTTTCGGTGTCGGCTCCGATTCCAACGTGCTGATCGATGCCGCCGAAGAACTGCGCCTGCTCGAATACGGCCAACGCCTGACCCTGCGTGGGCGCAATGTGCTGGCCCCGGACGCCACCCGCAGCACCGGCCGCTTCCTGTTCGAAGGCGCACTGCACGGTGGGTCGCAGGCGCTGGGCGTGGCCGCTGGCCTGCAGGTCGGTGCCAGTGCCGATCTGGTCGAACTGGACGCCGCGCACCCGGCGCTGCAGGCGCGACAGGATGACGCATGGCTTGACAGCTGGGTGTTCGCCGCACGTAATGGCGCGCTGCGATCGGTCTGGCGCCATGGCCGCCAATGCGTGGCCGAGGGCCGCCACCTGCAGCGCGAGGCGATCACCACCGCCTTCGCCGCCGCCCTGAAGGGCGTGCTGGGCTGATCGCCTCCGCCACCGGGACCCCATTACGTGAAGGCCAGCAAGTCCGCCACGCTCAACCAGCGTATCCGCAGCGATCTGGAAAGCCGCATCCTCAGCGGAGAATGGGCGCCGGGCTTCCGCATTCCATACGAACACGAGCTGATGGAGCAGTACGGCTGCTCGCGGATGACGGTGAACAAGGTGCTGACCGCGCTGGCCGAGAGCGGCATGATCGAACGTCGCCGTCGTGCGGGTTCGTTCGTGGCGCGGCAACCCCCGCACCTGGAGCAGGTGGCGTTGGAAATTCCGGACATTGCGATGGAGGTCGGTTCGCGCGGGCATCAGTACGGCTACCGGCTGCTGCAGCGCGAGCTGCGTCTGGCTGAAGTGGGCAATGCCGGCGAAGTGGAACTGGCCGGCAGCGAAATGCTGTTGGCGATGCGTTGCCTGCACCTGGCCGATGGCCGCCCGCTGGCGCTGGAGCATCGCCTGATCAGCCCCGTCGGCGTGCCCGAGGTGCTGGAGGTCGATTTCAGCACTACCGCGCCGGGCAGCTGGCTGCTGCAGAACGTGTCGTGGACCCGCGCCCAGCACCGCATCAGTGCCTGGGGCGCGGATGCTGTCACCGCCAAGCTGCTCGATGTGAAGCCCGGTACCGCCTGTCTGGTGATCGAGCGCCTGACCTGGCGCGGTGAGCAGCCGATCACCCGCGTGCGCCAGGTGTTCCTCGGCGATGCCTGGGACCTGGTTGCGCGCTTCGCGCCTGGGGCGCGCTAGAGGCGTATCCACGCATGGC
The DNA here is from genome assembly GCF_029841665.1 of Stenotrophomonas sp. GD03819. Classification (NCBI taxonomy): domain Bacteria; kingdom Pseudomonadati; phylum Pseudomonadota; class Gammaproteobacteria; order Lysobacterales; family Lysobacteraceae; genus Stenotrophomonas; species Stenotrophomonas sp. GD03819. Next base: position 78,731 of record NZ_JAOCEW010000004.1, on the reverse strand, counting down.
GTGGATCTACTGAATCCCGGTTGGGATTATCCGACGCGTGTGAATCCCTGGTAGATCCACGCCATGCGTGGATGCTGCCCCATCAATACGTGGCGCATTGGCGCCAGCGCACCGGCTCATCCACACCGGGGCGGGCATTGAGCTGGATGCGCACGTTGCGCAGGGCGGGGTAGTGCAGCACTTCCTCGCAGACCTGCGGCCACACCGCGTCCAGCTCGCCGGTGCGGTTGATCGCCAGCGTCTGCCGGGTCAACCAGACACCGCTGGCGATGCCGGGCTTGCCGGCCAAGGCACGGGACAGATCGGCCTGGAAGCGCTCCAGCGTAGCGGCATCCGGGTTGGGGTTGCTGCGCGCATCGGTTGAGGGCGCGGCCGGTGCAGGCGTAGCGGCCGGCGGCATGGTGGCGGGGTCCGGCGCCGGTTCGGGCGCCGCTTCAACCGCAGGCGCAACCGGCGCGGGGGCGACCGCCACCTCGGCAACGGGCGGGGCGTCCTGCACGTGCAGCCCTTGCAGGCTCAATCCCACCAGCAGGCCCAGCGTGACCGCGCCGAGCGCGGCAATGGCGATCCGGCGCAGGGCTTCATGGCGGGCGCTGGCGCGCACACGGGTTTCGATTTCCGCCGGTAGATAGGGTTGCAGCAGCGGCCACAGGCGCGGGCCGTCCAGCACCTCGACCGCCTGCTTCTCGGCGGCGTTGCGGCCGTCGCGTTCGATCCGGCCTTCGGTCAGCAGCACGCCGCCCTTGGCGCCGGCCAGGCGCGCGGCCGCACCCAGTTCGTTCACTGCAGCGGTGCCGATGCGGTAGGCCAGGCCGTGCTTGCACGACACCAGCCAGCTGTTGGGGCCGTCACTGAGCAGGAAATCGCTGCTGGGCTCACGGGATTCCTCGCCTGGGTCATCCAGTTCGCGCAGGCCGCGCTGCTCGCGCAGCATGCGCTTGACCAGTACCGAGAATTCGCGCCAGTGCATGCCAGCCAGGGCCTGCAGGCCGAGTTGCATCTCCTTCTGCCGCCGTTTGATCCACCACAGATAGACAACGGCCAGGGAACAGGTAAACAGGGCCGACAGCAGGGCCAGGATCCAAGGGAGCATGCAGGAGGTGCGCGGAAGGGGCGAATGCGAAGGCGACAGTGTAAAGGTCGCGCCGTGCCGCTGAGTCAGGATGTTCCTGACAGGAAGCGTGATGGAACGCGCAGTTCGGAATACCGCAGGCACGAAAAACCCGCCAATCCTGAAGCCGTGAGGGGAGGGAACAAACGGCAGCCGAAGCGATTGGCGGGTTGCTCGCGATTGTCAATCAAAATTTATTGCATTGCAACAATGGCCGGTCAGGGCACGCTGCCTGGCGACTGATGGCTGCCCGGTGCAGGTGCATCAGTGCCCGAGGCGTCGCGGTTCTCCAGCTTGACCAGGCGCGCCTGCAGGGCATCGATGCGCGCCTCCAGCGCAGTCACCTCGTCGGCGGTGGGTACGTGCAGGCGCTTGAGTACGCCCTGCACCTGATCGTCGAACGCCTTTTCAACCTTGTTCCAGGTGCCGGAGGCCTTCTCGCGGGCCTCGTCCAGCGAGGTTTCAACGTTGTCGCGCCAGCCCGGGCCCTGTTCGCCGTTGCGTTCACGGCGGCGGGCTTCCCAGGCTTCGCCTTCCTTCACCAGGCCGTCGAAGAAGCGGCTGCCTTCGGCCTGTGCACGGCCAAGAGCGCCCAGGCCGGCCAGCCAGACCTGCTGCGCCGAGTCACTCAGCTTGCGCGAGAAGCGCTCGGCCTGGTCACCGAACGAGGCGTCGTCGTTGCGGCGGTCATCGTTTTCGTACTGGTTCATCGCACTTCCCGTGGGAGTTGGGCCTGCCCCCGAGAGTAGCGCGCGTTGGCGTTGCACGGCCGTGATGGCCGCCGCCGGGGTTCAGCCCAGCTTTTCCTTCAGCACGCGCTGGATCTCGCCTTCGACCATGCCCTTCATCGCCGACAGCAGGAAGCCCAGCTTGGCGGTCACGCGCACGGCGCCCGGCTGCAGTTCGATCGCACCGTCCACGCCGCTGCCGGAGAAATTCAGTACGTCGGCAGTCCAGGACGACTTCAGGCCGAAGCGCTCGGACAACTTGGCGGCAACCTGTTCGATCGCGGCGCGCGCCTGTGCGTCGGGCAGGGCGTGGGCGTGGCGGACATCGATGGTGGACATGCAGGCTCCTGGCGCAGGGCGGGGATGATCAATGAGGGCGAGCATTGTGCGCATCGCGGGCCTCCGCGCCAAGCACTCATCGTGGGTTCTTCTTCGTTGGCGGCCAACCTGCTAGGCTGCGCCGCGTGCAGAACCTGCTTGTCCACTTCAGTCAACAACAACAGCCCGACCAGCCGCTGCGGCCCGGGGTGCAACGCATCGTGCGCCAGGCCAACGGCAGTGTGCGGCTCGGCGACGCCGGCCATGGTGCCCTGCTGCTGGCGCAGTTCTGCGTGGATGATCGCGGCCTCTGGCTGCAGGTCGGCAACGGTATCCGCGGCATTCATGTGAACGGTCGCCCGGTGCGGCGCATGGCGCTGCTGCGTGCCGGCGATGCGGTGTATGTGGACGGCGTGGAAATGGTCCTGCAGGGCGAGGTCGAGAGCCTGCTGCAGGCGCCTGCGCCGAAGAACGACGACGGCTCCGATGAGCAGCAGCGCCTGCTGCGCGGTGTCGGTGGCCTGCACCATGGCCGCAGCTTCACGCTGTCGCGGTCCCGCCTGATCGGCCGCGGCGGCGACGCTGACATCGAGATCAATGAACCGGCCTTCGCCGAACAGCACGCCCGCGTGGAAGTGCACGGCGAGCGCGTGCTGCTGCGTGACCTGGGCAGTGCCGACGGCACCCGGGTCAACGGTGTGGCCGTGCGCCACTGCTGGCTGCAGGCGGGCGACCAGGTAGTGTTCGATGGCCAGCACCGGTTCGTGCTGGAAGTGCCGCATGACCCGCGCCGGCGCCCGCTGCCGGATGAAGACGAGTCCAGCCAGGACGCCGAGCAGGCGCCGGTGCTGCCGGCCGTGCCGCGCAAGGTCCGGCGCTGGCCGTGGCTGCTGGTCAGTGCGCTGCTGCTGGCCGCGCTGCTCAGCCTGCTGCTCTGGTTCGGCGCGCGCTGATCTGAATCCGCCGGGCATGGCCCGACGCTACCCACCCGGCGTGTGCCCACCCGCTTCCCGTAGGTGCCGACCTTGGTCGGCACGCTCCTTCGGCGGGAATGACGCCTGACGGCGTACGCCGACCAAGGTCGGCGACTACCGGCGCCATGCGGGTGGCCAATGGATTCCAATGAAACCAAATTTCCCTTGCGCCACAAGGCCGCAAGGCTGGTGCACTGCGGCATACTAGGGGTCTTGCCCCACAGGTGTGACATGACGCGCGCGTTCAACTTCAGTGCCGGCCCTGCAACCTTGCCGGAATCGGTCCTGCGCCAGGCGCAGGCGGAAATGCTGGACTGGCACGGTACCGGTGCCTCGATCGTGGAAATGAGCCATCGCGGTGCGGAATTCATGTCCGTGGCCGCCGAGGCCGAGGCTGACCTGCGTCGCCTGCTCGATATCCCCGAAGACTATGCGGTGCTGTTCCTGTCCGGTGGTGCCACCACCCAGCAGGCGCTGATCCCGCTCAACTTCGCTGCCCCGGGGCAGCGTGCCGATTACGTGGTCAGTGGCCACTGGGGCAAGACCGCGGTCAAGCAGGCCGGTGTCTACGTCGACGTCAACATCGCCGCCAGCAGCGAGGCCAACGGCTACCGCGAACTGCCGGCGCGTGCCGACTGGCAGCTGTCGCCCGATGCCGCCTACGTGCACATCACCGCCAACGAGACCATCCACGGCGTCGAGTTCCGTGATGTGCCCGACACCGGCAACGTTCCGCTGATCGTGGACTTCAGCTCGTCCATCGCCAGCGAACCGCTGGATGTGCGCCGTTATGGCGTGATCTACGCCGGCGCGCAGAAAAACCTGGGCCCGGTCGGCATCGCGGTGATGATCATCCGCCGCGACCTGCTCGAGCGCAGTGGCCAGCCACGTGCGGACATCTTCGATTACCGCTCGCACGTCGCCCGTGATTCGATGCTCAACACGCCGCCCACCTGGAACTGGTACCTGGCCGGCCTGGTGTTCAAGTGGATGCTGGCAGAAGGTGGGGTGGCCGAGTTCGCCAAGCGCAACGCCGCCAAGGCCGCGCTGGTGTACGGCGCCATCGACGGCTCCGGCGGCTTCTACCGCAATGAGGTCGCACATGCGGCCCGTTCGCGGATGAACATCCCGTTCTTCCTGCCCGATGCCGAGCTCGATGCCCGCTTCGTCGCCGAAGCCAAGGCCGCCGGCCTGCTGGCGCTGAAGGGACACAAGGTGGTCGGGGGCATCCGTGCCTCGCTGTACAACGCCATGCCGCTGGCCGGGGCCGAGGCGCTGGTCGCCTTCATGGCTGATTTCCAGCAGCGTCACGGTTGAGCAATGAACGGCGCGCACCGTCGGGTGCGTGCCCCGCAACAAGGAATTCCGATGGCAAGCAGCAAATCCAGCAAGAAGGCGCCGAAGAAGGCCGAACCGGCCAAGGACAGCGCCTCCACCAAGGCCAAGGGCAAGAGCACGTCCAAGGCCGCGTCGAATCCGGCGCCTACCCTGGCGCCGCTGGCGCTGGCCGATGTGCGCTCGAAGATCGACCAGATCGACCGTGACATCCAGAACCTGATCGCTGAGCGCGCGCGCTTCGCCCATCAGGTCGGCAAGGCCAAGGGCAAGCTCGCCGCCGCCGTCGACTACTACCGCCCCGAGCGCGAAGCGCAGGTGCTACGCATGGTGGTGGACCGTAACGAAGGTCCGCTCAGCGATGAACTGCTGGTGCACGTCTACCGCGAGATCATGTCGGCCTGCCTGGCCCAGCAGGAGCCGCTGAAGATCGGCTACCTCGGCCCGGAAGGCACCTTCAGCCAGCAGGCGGTGCTCAAGCACTTCGGCCGCTCCGCGCTGGGCCTGCCGATGGCCAGCATCGAGGAGGTGTTTCAGGAAGTGGAAGCGGGCAACGCCGATTTCGGCGTGGTGCCGGTGGAGAATTCGGGGCAGGGCACCATCCAGATCACTCTGGACATGTTCCTGACCTCCAACCTGAAGATCTGTGGCGAAGTGGAACTGCGCGTGCAGCAGTACCTGATGTCGCGCAGCGGCCGCATCGAGGACATCGAGCGCATCTACGCGCACCCGCAGTCGTTCATGCAGACCTCGTCGTGGCTGCGCGCGAACCTGCCGAAGGCCGAAAAGATTCCGGTATCCAGCAACGCCGAAGGTGCGCGTCGTGCGCGCAACGCCGACGACGCGGCGGCCATCGGCGGCGAGAGCGCCGGCCATGTGTACGGCCTGAAGAAGGTGGTCACCAAACCGATCCAGAACGATGCCGACAACACCACCCGTTTCCTGGTGGTGGGCCGCAACATTTTCCCGACCTCCGGCCACGACCGCACCTCGGTGCTGGTGTTCATCCATGACAAGCCCGGTGCGCTGTTCGACGTGCTCAGCCCGTTCGCCCGCCACGGCATCAGCATGAACCGCATCGAGTCGCGGCCGTCGCACCACGGCAAGTGGGAGTACGGCTTCTTCATCGACCTGGCCGGCCACATCGACGACGCGCCGATGCAGGCTGCGCTGGCCGAACTGGAAGCGCACTCGGCGCAGATCAAGGTGCTCGGCTCCTACCCGGTGGCCGTGCCCTGAGTGCTGCTGCGGCGGCAACAGCCGCCGCTCCCTGATGCATCGCCGGCGCTGCCGGTGTTTACGGAATGATCGAACGATGAGCAACGCGCAACACTGGATTGCCCGCAAGGGCCAGCCGCTGCAGGGCAGCCTGACCATTCCCGGCGACAAGTCGGTCTCGCACCGCTCGGTGATGTTCGCCGCGCTGGCCGATGGCACCTCGCATATCGAGGGCTTCCTGGAAGGCGAAGACACCCGCGCCACGGCGCGCATCTTCAGCCAGCTCGGCGTGCGCATCGAAACCCCCAGCCCGTCGCAGCGCATCGTGCACGGCGTCGGCATCGACGGCCTGCAGGCACCCAGCGCACCGCTGGACTGCGGCAACGCCGGTACCGGCATGCGCCTGCTGGCCGGCCTGCTGGCAGGCCAGGCATTCGACTGCACGCTGATCGGCGATGAATCGTTGTCGGGCCGCCCGATGCGCCGCGTCACTGGCCCGCTGTCGCAGATGGGCGCGAAGATCGACACCCAGGATGACGGCACGCCGCCGTTGCATGTGCATGGCGGCCAGTCGCTGCATGGCATCGACTTCGCCTCGCCGGTGGCCAGCGCACAGATCAAGTCCGCAGTGCTGCTGGCCGGCCTGTACGCGCAGGGCGAAACCAGCGTGCTGGAACCGCATCCGACCCGTGACTACACCGAGCGCATGCTGTCGGCGTTCGGCGTGGACATCGAATTTTCACCGGGCAAGGCCCGCCTGCGTGGCGGCCAGCGCCTGCGCGCCACGGACATCGTGGTGCCGGCCGACTTCTCGTCTGCGGCGTTCTACCTGGTGGCCGCCAGCATCATTCCGGGTTCCGAGCTGCGCCTGAAGCAGGTCGGCCTGAACCCGCGCCGCACTGGCCTGCTGCACGCGCTGCGCCTGATGGGGGCGGACATCACCGAAGAGAATCCGGCCGAGCAGGGCGGTGAGCCGGTGGCGGACCTGGTGGTGCGCTATGCGCCGCTCAAGGGCGCGCGCATTCCGGAAGCGTTGGTGCCGGACATGATCGACGAGTTCCCGGCGCTGTTCGTGGCCGCCGCCGCCGCAGAAGGCCAGACCGTGGTGAGCGGTGCGGCCGAGCTGCGGGTGAAGGAATCCGACCGCCTTGCTGCGATGGCCACCGGCCTGCGCGCGCTGGGCATGCAGGTGGACGAAACCGAAGACGGCGCCACCCTGCATGGTGGCGTTCGCCTGGGCAGCGGCACCATCGAAAGCCACGGTGACCATCGCATCGCCATGGCGTTCGCCATCGCCGGCCAGATCAGTGACGGCGAAGTGCGCATCAACGACATCGCCAATGTCGCCACGTCCTTCCCGGATTTCGATGGCCTGGCGCGCAGCGCCGGGTTCAACCTGGCCTGATCGTCACAGCAACCTCCGGGCCACGCCCGGCGGATCGCATTGCAAGGTAGAAGCCAACCTCGGTTGGCGCGCTCACCTCATCCGGTAGGTGCCAACCTCGGTTGGCACGCTTTTCCGCATAAAAGGACGGAGGCCGAAGCCTCCGTCTAAACATCACGAACCCCTCGTCCGCGATCAACGCTGCTCGGTACGGAAATCCACCGGGACCCGCACCACGCTGGCGACGGCACGGCCCTCGTGCATCGCCGGCTGGAACTTCCAGTTCTGCACGGTGTTCAGTACCGCGCGATCCAGATCACGACTGCGCTCGCCGCTGCGCGAAACGATCGCAGCATCAGCGACATTGCCGTGGGCATCTACACTCAGGCTGGCGATCACGCTGCCCTGCACGCCACTACGCAGCGCAGCGGCGGGGTAGGTGGGCATGCGGTTGCTGGCCAGCGGGCGGGCCTCACGATTGCGCACTACCGGCGCGGCCTTCCGCGAAGCAGTAGCCGGGGCTGCCTGGCGCGCGGCAGGGGCGGCTGCATCCGTCACCGCGGCCTGCTCGGGGGCTGGCAACATGCGCTCACCGACCGGCGCCGGGGCCACATCTTCCTGGTTGGAATGACGCAGCCAGAGCAGGGCGGCAGCAAACATCGCCACGATCAGCGCGATCCACATCCAGGGTGACGTGGGTTTGTGCTGCAGGCTGGAATCCTCCTGCAGCTGCGGCGAATGAAGGTCTTCGTGGGTGGTGGCAGTCATCGCTAACTCCTTCCGTCAATGGACGACGTGGGAAGTGTTGCGCGAGCCACGGACGAGAAGTGTCAGCGTTGCGTCAACGCCACCGGCAGGGTTCAGTTTGCCTGCCGGGAAGCGTTCAGTTACTGGGTCTTGAAGTCGAACGGCACTTCAATGCTGCCGGGGACGGCCTGGCCGTTGCTCTGCGCCGGAGTGAAGCGCCAGCGGCGCACGGCGTCGGTGGCAGCACGGTCGAGCTCGCGTGAACCGCTGCGCTGGATCACCGTGGCGTTGTTTGGATAGCCGGTGGCGTCCACGTCCACCCGCACCACCACGGTGCCGGTCTCGCCAGCGCGCAGCGCGGCAGCCGGGTAGGCGGGGGGCGGCGACTGGCCGGCAATCGGCATCGGCTGGCTGTTGCCGGTGGCCGCCGGCGCAGGGCCCGGTGCGGCCGGGGCTGCTTCAGCGATGGGGGCAGGCGGCGGTGGGGCGGTTTCGACCAGCTTTGGTGCTTCTTCCTCTATCGGGGCCGGCTTGGCATCGGGCATGTCGCTGGAACCGGCCGCAGCGGCCAACGGCTCCGGCAGGGGCTCGACCTGGGCGGTTTCCTGCGGCGTCTGGGCGGCAGGATCGGCGCGGAAGAACTCCTTGTCGCGACCGGTCAGCCAGACCAGCACGAACAGCAGTACGCCCACGCCGAAGGCGATGCCGGCGATCTTCAGGGCGTTGCGCGGGATATGCACAGTGAACGACTTGGCGGACGACGAGCGGGGTGCAGACATGGACCGGACCAGTACGGAATGGCCCGATTCTGCCACGGCGGGAATGAACCGGGCGGCAGAAATCCGTATAACAAGCGATAATCCCATCCCTGATACCCACCACGACACCTGCCATGCTTGATCCAGCCCTGCTCCGCCACCAGCCCGCCGACCTCGCCGAACGCCTGCGCACCAGCCGCGGCTTCGAGCTCGACGTGTCTGCCCTGGAGTCCCTGGAGGCCGATCGCAAGCGCATCCAGGTGCGGACCCAGGAGCTGCAGAGCCTGCGCAACAGCCGTTCCAAGGCCATCGGCCAGGCCAAGGCCAAGGGCGAGGACGTCTCGGCCATCATGGCCGAGGTTGCCGCCTTCGCCGACGAGCTGAAGGCCTCGGAAGTGGCGCTGGACGAGCTGCGCGAGAAGATCGAAGCGATCTCGATGGGCATTCCGAACCTGCCGGCCGATGACGTACCGGCCGGTGCCGACGAGAACGACAACGTCGAGCAGGCACGTTGGGGTACCCCGCGCCAGTTCGATTTCAAGGTGCTCGACCACGTCGAACTGGGCGCCCGCAACGGCTGGCTGGACGGCGAGACCGCGGCCAAGTTGTCTGGCTCGCGCTTCACCGTGCTGCGCGGCCCGATCGCGCGCCTGCACCGTGCGCTGGCCCAGTTCATGGTCGACCTGCACACCGGTGAGCACGGCTACGAGGAAACCAACGTGCCGCTGCTGGTCAACGCCGATTCGCTGCGTGGCACCAGCCAGCTGCCGAAGTTCGAGGACGATCTGTTCAAGACCGCCGTGGGCGACTCCACGCGTTACCTGATCCCGACCTCGGAAGTGCCGCTGACCAACATCGTGCGCGACGAGATCGTCGAGGCCGAGCGCCTGCCGCTGCGCATGACCGCCCACTCGATGTGCTTCCGTGCCGAGGCTGGCAGTGGTGGCCGCGACGTGCGCGGCATGATCCGTCAGCACCAGTTCGAGAAGGTCGAGCTGGTCTCGATCTGCCGCCCGGAAGACAGCGACGCCGAACACCAGCGCATGACCCGCTGCGCCGAAGTGGTGCTGGAGAAGCTGGGCCTGCCGTACCGCAAGGTGCTGCTGTGCACCGGCGACATGGGCTTCTCGGCCATCAAGACCTACGACCTGGAAGTCTGGCTGCCGTCGCAGGAAACCTATCGCGAGATCTCCTCGTGCTCGAACTGTGGTGACTTCCAGGCCCGCCGCATGCAGGCGCGCTGGCGCAACCTGGCCACCGGCAAGCCGGAACTGGCGCACACGCTGAACGGCTCGGGCGTGGCGGTTGGCCGCGCGATGATCGCAGTGATGGAGAACTACCAGAACGCCGACGGCAGCATCACCGTGCCGGAAGCGCTGCGCCCGTACATGGGTGGGCTGGAAACCATCGCCTGATTCCTTGATCGAGTGGGTGCCATGCATGCATGGCACCGCTGTGGCTCTGGTGGGTGCCATGCTTGCATGGCACCGAATCCACGCATGGCGTGGATCTACTGGAGGATGTTGCACGCGCCCGGCATGAATTCACCGATGCCTCAGTAGATCCACGCCATGCGTGGATGAACCCCGCGATTACCGCATGGCCCGCAGCTTCTCCAGCGGCACCCATCCCGGTTCGCCGGTCTCCGGCACGCACCACGCCCAACCATTGAGCGTGCGCTGCCCACGCAGCACCTGCCCGGGATCCACATCCAGCTCCCGTGCGCAGTAATCCTCGGTGGCAAACGCGTCACCCTGCGCAGTGCGACCGATCACGGGCGCCGGCACGAAACCGGGCTGCTGCCCTTCGGCTTCGCACAGGAACCAGTCGTCCCAGCCCTCCGGGCCTTCATAGCGTTCGCCCACCACCAGCGCCTGGCCACGGCGCAGGGTGATCGGGTGCGGAAATTCGCTGCGGTGTGCAGTGGTCACGATGTAGTTCATGGCCCCAGCCTAACGTTCTGGTGAGCGCCGCGCATGGCACCGAATCCACGCACACGTGCAGTAGATCCACACCGTGCGTGGATGGCGAGCCCTCGGGCCAGACACAGAAAAGCGGCCCCCCAAAGCGGGGCCGCCAGGGTGGGCCGGGATGGGGGAGGGGATCCCGGCCCGCGTTCAGCGCCCAGACGAGGAGAGAGGGGCACCGAACGCTGGAACGCTTATGCAGCGGCGGCTTCAGCCGCTTCGTGCGACGGCAGGGCCGCCAACGCGCCAGCGATGGCGTCTTCACGGTGCTGCGGCGAGTAGGCGATGCCTTCGGCACGTACGAACTCGATGTCGTTGATGCCCCAGAAGGCGAACGTCTGGCGCAGGAACGGTTCCTGGAAGTCGGCCGGCGAATCGGTGTAGATGCCGCCGCGGCTGCTGACCACGATCACGCGCTTGCCGCCGGCCAGGCCGATCGGGCCGTTCTCGGTGTACTTGAAGGTGCGCCCGGCCACGGCCACGCGGTCGATCCAGGCCTTCAGCGTGGACGGGATGCTGAAGTTGTACATCGGCGCGCCGATCACCACGATGTCCGCGGCAAGGAACTGCTCGAGCACCTGTTCAGCATCGGCGGCTTCGGCCGCGTCCGCCTTGGCCAGCGAGCTGCTGCGAAGATGCGGTACCGGATTGGCGTCAAGATCGCGATAATCGATCTGCAGGCCTTCGATCTGCTGCTTGAAGCGGGCCACCACGGCGTCGGTCAGGTGGCGGGAGACGGAGTTCTCGCCAAGCACGCTGGCGTCGAGATGCAGAAGCTTCATGGCAGTCACCTATGTTCTGGGAGGGAGGGGCGGGGTGGCCCCGCCGACGGAGAGAACGATAGGTTGTTGCAAAGGCGGGATAAAGGTGGTTGAATGCCACGTATTGTTCTAGATATGGAACTCGGGCATGCATGACCTGAATGATCTGTACTACTTCGCGATGGTGGTCGACCACGGCGGATTTGCCGCCGCCGAGCGTGCGCTGGGCATCCCCAAGTCGCGCCTGAGCCGCCGCATCAGCCAGCTGGAGACCGACCTGGGCGTGCGCCTGCTGCAGCGCTCCACGCGCCGTTTCGCGGTCACCGACGTCGGCACCAGCGTGCACCGCCACGCGCAGACGATGCTGGCCGAGGCGCAGGCCGCCCGCGAAGTGGTCGACCGCCTCAGTGCGGAACCGCGCGGCGTGGTGCGCGCCAGCGTGCCGGTGTCGCTGGCGCAGATGCAGCTGCCCAAGCTGCTGCCCAAGTTCCTTGAGCAGTACCCGAAGGTGCGCCTGCAGCTGAACATCAGCAACCGCCGCGTGGACATCATCAACGAAGGCTATGACGTGGCCCTGCGCGTGCGTTCGCGCCTGGACGACGACGGCAGCCTGGTGATGCGCAGCTTCGGACAGGTGCAGGAACTCCTGGTGGCCAGCCCGAAGTACCTGGACCGCGCTGGCCGCCCGAAGGACCCGGAAGAGCTGACCCAGCACGTCACCCTCAGCATCAGCGAAGACGAAGCGCGCCAGCGCTGGGAACTGCATGGGCCGGAAGGCGAAGTGCGCCGGGTCGACCTGCAGCCACGCGTGGCCGGCTTCGATTTCCCGCTGCTGCAGAGCATGGTGAAGGACGGCTTCGGCATCACCATGCTGCCGGAGACTGTGTGCGCCGATGCGGTGCGTAACGGCGAGCTGGAAGTGGTGCTGCCGGACTGGTCGCTGCCGCAGGGCGTGTGCCATGCCGTGTTCGCCTCGCGTCGCGGCCTGCTGCCGGCAGTGCGCGTGTTCATCGACTTCCTGGCCGAGCACCTGCCGCCGCAGCTGGAGGCCTCGCGCCTGGATTGCGGTGGCGCCTGTGAAAAGGCCAAGGAGCGGATCAAGGCCAGTGCGCTGGGCGCGTTGGCAGTGGATGCGGGCTGAGGCACCTGCCCACAACTGCACCGCCAATCTGTGAAACGGTAGCGCCGGGCCATGCCCGGCGTTGCTGCTTTCCGGCCCCGGTCACTTCCGCCCGAACAACCGGTCCCAGAAGCTGCGCTGGGGCGGTGCGGCCGGTGTGGGCTCGGCCATGACCGGTGCTTCCAGCACCGCCATCAGCTCCGCGCTGCGTGGCTTCTTCAGGAAGCGCGCATAGTCCAGGTAGCTGGTCACCTTGCTCATGTGCAGCCGCTCGGGCATTGCCGGCAACGCGCCGCCCTGCAGGAGTACCCGCAATGCCTCTGGACGGTCCAGACGGATCGCCTCGAACACGGCGGTGCCGCCGCAACCAGGCTCGATCTGGTTGGCGCGCTGTGGCGCATCCTTCAGCAGGTCGCGCAGTGCGTTCGCATCATCGCGTCCCACCGCCGCTACAAGCCGTGCCAGCGCTTCAGCCTCTTCGGGTGGAAGGCTGTCGCGATAGGCCTGGTCGGCGATCTCGCGCTCGTCGCGCCCGTCTCCGCCCTGGATGCACAGGAAATCGGTGACCAGAGCGACCGGAATGCCGGACGTATCCAGCGCCCAGTAACTGGGGTAAACGCCGTCGCCCCAGCCGCTGGTGAATACGACCAGGCCATGCGGTGAGTCCTCGCCCCAGGGGCGGTATTCGGTGCCTTCGTCCAGGCCATCATGGTCGATCAGCGCATCCGACCACTCGCCGCCTTCGTCGCCATCGGCCCGTTCGATCAGGGCCAGCAGTGCCTGCTGGGTGTCGGTGTCCATGAAGCAGCCGATGCCGGCGTCGACCGGGTAGCCGATGAAGCTGTCCTCATCCAGTCCGGTCAGGTCCTGCGTGGTCCAGCGCGCCATCTGCCAGTGCAGGGCAGACGCAATGAGGGCTTCGCGGGGCTTGAACCAGACCACGGCCAGCGCCGGGCGGCCGCTGTGCACGATGATCTCGACCGGATGCCGACCCACCGGAGCGGTGTAGTCGGCCAATGCCGGTGCTTCGGCCTGGACCAACGGATCGCAGACCACAAGATGCCCGCTGCTGACCGGCAGGTGCCCGGCGAACGTGCGGTGCAGGGCCACTGCGGCCAGCTGGGTGTCGTCCAGCAGGGTGGTGCGCAGGTTGGCCAGGTCGAGATGGGCCATGGGGGCTCCGATTGCAGTGAAGGCCCCACCGTGCCGGATGCGAAGGTCGGGAGCAAGGGTGGTCTTGGGCAAATGCCCTTCACGTGCGAGAATACGCCGCTGCCCGGGCAACCGGGACCCGATTGGAGAGATGGCCGAGCGGTTTAAGGCACCGGTCTTGAAAACCGGCGAAGGGTCAAACCTTCCGTGGGTTCGAATCCCACTCTCTCCGCCAGTTGTTTCAAAGAGCCCCTGGAAACAGGGGCTTTTTTGTTTTCTCGCCTTGCTGCTCGTCAGTTCATCAATCCAGCTATTGGGTTCCAGGGGCAGAGGGGCTGCAGTCGCGCAGAGCACGCATGCTGCCAAGCGTTCTGGCTGACAGGCGACAGAGAGAGTGTGCAGGACGTGAGATCAGGGGCCAAGATCCCGCGTGGGTTCCAGCGAGCGCATCTCGGGCTACCGGCTCCGTGACAACACACTGACGGTTGAAAATGGAACACTCTACTCAATAGCAATCGTAACCACGTCGTACACTAATACTCGGCCCGCAACAGGCTGCGCAGGATTCCCACGGCATTCATTGGAGGAGGCTAAGTGAAAGCAGGCGCTATTTACATGAGTGTGCTCGGACTGCTCTTCGGGAGTGTTGTGTCCACCACTGCACTTGCTCAGAAGAATGTTTCCGAGAGTGAGAAATTGGAGGAGCTGGATGAGGAGACTGCGGTTGCGGTCAGCTCCCTCCTTTCCAGAGTCAAGTCTCTATCGGTTGATGAAGCAATCAGACGGATTCAGCTGGAGGCGGCAGTGGCACCCAGCATCCAGGACATTCGTCGAGAGTATGCCGGGCGCTTGACGGAAATCAGCATCGAGCAGTCGCCTGACTTTCACGTTTCGGTGAAGCTCAAGGGAGATGGTGCTGTAGCAGGGCGGCAATGGACGACGGCGGCTGGTAAAGCACGTGTCGAGTTCTCCTCTGGGCACCTTTTCACGGAGGAGGAGTTCACCAAGCAACTGAAGGAAATTCGGCTGGCAGTACAGTCAGCTATCCCTGGTTTCGTTGGATTGACCGGATATGCCGGAGATAACGAGGCTGAGGTCAGAATACGTGGGGATGAACAGGACGCCAAGAAGTACATGGGAATCCTGTCCAAGCTCGAACGTGCCTATCGCGTAAAGCTCCGTTTCAAGACGTCGGACGTTCCTGAAAGCAATTCCATATATGCAATCGGCGGAGCCGTGCTGCAGTCAAACAATTCATACTGCACCACCGGATTTACGGTGAAGCACGTGGCTACAGGTCTAAAGGGAATCATAACGGCAGCGCATTGCCCCGACGATGTCATCTATGGCAACTATGGGAGTAGCCAGAACGGGACCTTGGTTACGTTCCCCTTGATATTCCAGGATCAAAGGAACGATGCGCAAACCGATGTACAGTGGCATCGAATTCCATCTCCGCACATTCCTTTGCTGGAGGCGTACGCCTCGTCAACGGTGTCAACGCGATTTATTGCGAACGTTTACAATGTGCCAGCGAAAGACGGTACCATCTGCTTCCGTGGTTCGCGTAGCGGATATAGCTGTGGAATAGTCACGTCGGTTAAGCATAGTCCTGGAAACATTTGTGGGCCCACCGAGTCTATGCAATGCGATGAGGTCTGGTTCAAGGTAGAGGGAAGCTCGCTCGCGTGCGGTGGTGGCGACAGCGGTGCTGCAATGTTCTTCCAGGATACCGGTTATGGCATTGTCAAGTCTGCGCGCTCGGACACGCCGCTGCCGGGCGAGTGCAAGTCGCTCACCGGAATGCCGTTCAGTCGCGTCAGGGCTTGGGGGTTCCAGCCCAACTAGAGACTGCCTCAATAAGCTTCTCTGACTGGTTGAGCCGTGTATTGAGCTCCGTACGGTCTGTGCAGCTGGCGACGCTGCTGGTACCAGCGACGTCGCCTACATGGCCGTCGTTCTCTCCGCCAGAATCATGAAATGGCCCCTGGGAACAGGGGCTTTTTTCTGCCTCCGCAGCTGCTGTCCGGCCATCGAACCATCAGGCCAGCTTGCACGGGTTGGCGTGGGTGCATATGGGTTTGGCTGAACGCGCTTACCCGCGTCGCCCACCCCTCGGCTTGTTGTGGCACAACGGGTAGCTGGAGCACGACCGGAACGCCCCATGCGGCCCATCGCGGTCCACGAACACGCCGACCTTGCACACTGGGCAGCGTTCTTCGTGGATGGCCGCGCCTGAAATCGCGGTCACTTCCACCGCCCCATCCTTCACCAGCTCATCCAGGAACGGCGAACGTTTCCCCTGCAGAGTGAACATGGCAACCGACCGTCGCGCACGCGTCAGCGCCACATAGAACAAACGCCGTTCTTCGCTCAGTGGATAGGTGTCGCCATCCGGCATCGCCAAGGAAAGCACAGGATCATCCGCACGCAGGCTCGGGAAGCCTCGATGGACCATTCCCGGCAGGATCACATAATCCGCCTCGCGCCCCTTCGAGCGATGAGCGGTCAGGAACTCGACGTCCATCGTGCTGCCAAAGGCTGTCTTCCAATCCGAAGGCATCGCGCTGCGATCGGCGCGGTAGCGCCCCAGGATGAACACCGTCACGCGTCCATCGCGCCCTTGTGGCACCGCCCCGGACAACAATTGCTGATGCAGCTTGGTGAGGTACTGGCGAACGCCATCCTGCACCTCCTCACGCCGATTCATCTGGAACGCCTGCAGCACCGGGCCCATTGCCGGTGCAGCGGAGCGAACCTGCTTGACGATCTGCGCGGGGTTGCGGCTGATGAAGCGGCTGGAAACATCACACAGCACCTGAGGGCAGCGGAACGTCTGCTCCAGTTTCAGCACCCGGCCATGGCCCATCCACTCGCGGAATCCGGTCATCACTGAAACGTCGGCGCCGGCGAAGCGATTGATCGACTGCCAGTCATCGCCCACCGCAAACAGAGAGCGGCCGGGGCGGCTGACCAAGGCACGGCAGAGGCGTGCGCGGGCGCGCGAAGCGTCCTGGAACTCATCGGCCATCACCAGCTCGTAGGGCGATTCGTAGCTACCCTGTTCCAGCAGCCCGGCCGCCATGTTGAGCATGTCTTCGAAATCGATGCCGTGCTCGTCAGCTAGTGCGTTGTCCCAGGCCTGGAAAACAGGGCTGGCGATTTCCAGGAAGCGTCGATGCCGTTCCTTGAACTGATCTTCGGGCATCTGCCGCAGGCGCGCGGCCATATCGTCCAGCGTCAGACAGTTGCTCTTGGCGTGGGCAATGAAGGTGCGCATCAAGCCGATCAGGTCTGCATCCGGCATCGGCTTGGCGCCCTGATCGGGCAACTCGCGGTCAGGGTTCGGGTCGAGTTCGACATCAGACGCGCCAAGTCGCTCCGCAAGATCCTGCAGGGCATGTCCACTGCGCAGGCCGAACGACGTCGTCTCGACCAGCGCGGTGCCGCGCGCTGCATGCTGCTGGCGCTTCCAGTGCATACCTTCAGCGTAGTGGGCGAAGTGCGCCGGCGGCTGGCCATTGGCATCCAGCGCAAAGTGCTCGTGATACAGCCCGGCGTCCGGGTAATAGAAGTCCGGACGATACTGGCGATGGGTGTCGGTCGCCGTATCGAATTCGTAGCGCCGCTCGTAGTCGTACGTCACGCCGTTGTAGAAGAGCCAGTCGGCGATCACGCACTCTTCCAGGCTCTTCACCCGCTCACCCTGCAGGGTGCGGATGTAGGGCATGCCATCGCGGTCGTAGCCGTCGGCCTCCATTTCCGCGCCGAATGGTGGCAGGTCGCGCCCGAACACCAGGCGGAACATGTCCCATTGGGTGCGGAAGTGGGTCGAGCGATCCTTCAGGTCGTCCACCAGTTCGGCCAGCTTGTTGAAGCCCAGCGTGGCGTCAATGGCCCATTCCGGGATATCGGGCTTGCGCCCCGTGGCTTTGGCGATGATGGCCAGGCCGAGTGCATGGAAGGTCCGTACCTCAATCGTGATGTCGCCCATGCCTAATCGGTTGAAGGAACGCTGTGCGCGCTCTTCAAGCTCTCTGGTGGCATCCTTGTTGAAGGCGAGCATCACGATGCGTTCGGGTTCGACAAAGCCGCGGTCAATGGCATACGCGGCCTTGGCGACCATCGTGGAGGTCTTGCCTGAGCCGGCCGCGGCCACGACCTGGACCCGGTTGTCGAAGCAGATGACGGCGCGGGCCTGTTCCTCGGTCAGCGGCTTGCTCTCGACCCGGTCCAGGAAGTCCTTGGCCAGCACCAGCTCCCGCGTCGCCATGGTCGCATTGGCGTCCCCCCATACGGCGGGCCAATCCAGCTGCCAGTCGTGCAGGGCATCCAATGCGGCACGATGGCTATGGGAGTGCAGGTCGTCGTGCACATCCTCATCGAGGAACAGCCGTTCCAGCTCGGCCGGCGACAAGGGCAGGGTGGGGCGCTCGGCCAGCAGGATATGCTGCTGTTCGTGGGTGATCCAGCGGCGGCCGGCGGTGCCCCGGTCAGTGAGGGCGTCGGCCTCGGCCAGCCACGATTGGATCTGCTCCAGGATGTCCTCGAAGAGCGCCTTGCGCCCGCGTGTGGTGCGCGCGAAGAGCACCTGCTGGACAGCACCCGCGAGGTGGGAAGCCTGGCCGTTGGGCAGGCCGTCCACGGACAGCGTTTCGCCGTCCTCGCTCTGCAGCGCAACCCTGGCCCAGAACAGGCCCGGAAGAACCCGCACACGCTGGTCATCATCGACGTGTTGGCGGTACTGCCGGCCTTCAATCAGAAGCTCGACATGCTCGCCATCCAGCCGCAGCCGCCAGTCCGGCGAGCGGGTCACACGCTGGCCCCAGCCCGAGGGGCGCCATTCCATAGACATCAAGATACTGCCTTGCGTACGTCACTGGGCGTAAAGCGCCCTTACAGCCCCATGATAAGGGGGCTTGATCAGGCGCGTGACTGTTGCCGTGCGGTCGGAGTGGGTTAGGCATGTCGCCATGCCGTAGCGGATGGCTGCGACCACTGCGTGGATGGCGCCCCGGGAAGGAATCCAATGCCTGCAGGAATGTTCTCTACATCTGGCCGCAACTGCCTTCTGGCTGTTGTACTGTCTTTGGCAGCACTGCCTGCGGCGGCGCAATCGCCCACCCCATCACTGTTCTGTGGCTTCTGGACTGAAGAGGCGGATGGAACATGGAGTGTGTCCCGAGAGGTGGACGCAGCAACGGGTGCCACGGCATCGCGCGACACCTACGAATGGACGTCAAACAGCACGCCATTCGGCACTGGCATGGCCAGCAGCTGGACCCTGAATTACTACTGGCCACAAGACGCGACGCGCCAGAAGGTTGTTCCAGAGGCCGAGGTTGTAGTGGTCATGGATTTCCGTTTTGACGCCAAGGAAATCGGCCAGGAGCCGAAGGATCCCGGCCACACCTGGATACACCTGTATCGGTCGGAAGATCCGAACAAGCAGTTTTCGGTCTACTCCACCAGCCTGACGGGCAGTATGGACTGGAATCGCCTCCGAAACGGAAACCTCGGCGGAAGGGCTTTTCTGTCTTTGGATACGCTGCTGGCTTACGGTACGGGCCTGGAAAAACTGGTGTGGCACATCCGCGGTGCGCCTAACGCTCTGGGTGTGACGGAAAGTTACGCCAAGGGCGTGCTGCCCATCGCGACGATGCGCGGCAAGCTGGCGAAGATTCCGAAGCTACGTGCTGAACTGGACCGGAAAGCGGGGAAATTCCGCAGCGAATGCAAGCTGCCGATTGAAGTTTCAGAATAGCGCTGCATAGACGCAGAGCACGGCATCGGCCCCGCGGCGGCAGCGTGCCACCGCGGGACTGCCTGCCGTCAGGCATTCACATCCACCACAATCCGCCCACGCACCTTGCCTGGGATGATCTGGTCGTAGACGTCCAGCACCTCGGCAAGCCCAATCAGCTGCACGGTGCTTTCGAGCTTCTGCGGGTCCAGGTCGGTGGCAAGCCGGTCCCACGCACGCTGGCGAACGGCCTGCGGCGCATTCACCGAATCCACGCCGGCAAGCGTCACGTTGCGGAGAATGAAGGGCAGCACCGAGCCATGCAGCTCATCACTCTGCGCCAGCCCGCACGCGGCCACTGCGCCGCGGTACTTCGTCTCGGCAAGGGCGTTGACGAGGGTAGGGCCGCCTGCCACATCGACCACGCCGGCCCAGCGCTCGGCACTCACCGGCCGCTCGCGCGGTTCTGAAAGCTGCGCGCGGTCGATGATCTCGGCGGCGCCCAGGCTGTGCAGATACTCGGCGTGTTCCGGGCGCCCGGTGGCGGCCACCACGCGATAGCCCAGCTTTGAAAGGATCGCCACCAGCAGCAGTGCGGACTTTCCTGTTCTAAGAAACATCGTCCAGCTCCTGTGCAGACATTCTCGGTAGCCGTAGTACACACTGCGGACATTGCGCGAACCTGCTGTCAATACAGCTAGATGCATTGGCTATTGGACCAGTGCCTCCACCGGATCGAGCCGTGCGGCACGTTGTGCCGGCAGGAATCCGAAGCCAACGCCGATCAGGCTGGAACAGGCGAAGGCGGCCAGAATCGAGTTGACGGAGAACACCAGGCTGAAGCCCGCATCGGCCAGCTCCAGAGCCGCGCCCAACGCAAGGGCCACGCCGATGCCGAGTACACCACCGAGCAGGCAGACCAGCACCGATTCGATCAGGAACTGCTGCAGGATGTCGCTGCGGCGCGCGCCCACCGCCATGCGCACGCCGATCTCGCGGGTGCGCTCGGTCACCGACACCAGCATGATGTTCATTACGCCGATCCCGCCGACCACCAATGCGATGGCTGCGATGGAGCTGATCATCATGGTCAGGATGCTGGTGGTCTGTTCGATGGATTCACGGATCTGCGCGTTGTTGCTCATGTAGAAGTCGGTGCTGCCATGACGCCGCGTCAGCAATCGTCCGATGGCCTGCTCGGCCGCTTCCATGCTGATCGCATCGGAAACGCGTACGGTGATGCTGGACACGTGGCTCTGCCCCAGCATGCGTGCCATGGCGGTGGTGTAAGGCAGCCATACCCGCAGCAGTGACGCATCGCCGGCAGCACCGGCATCTTTCTTCACCACGGCCACAATACGCACAGGCACGTTGCCCAGCAGCAGGGTCTGGCCGATGGGATTGTCCGCGGCAGCGAAGAAGCGAGCGCGGGTATTGGCGTCGATCACCACGACCTGCTGGTAGCCGCTCACACCCGGTGGGCCGAAGAATGCGCC
This sequence comes from Stenotrophomonas sp. GD03819, assembly GCF_029841665.1. Taxonomy (NCBI): domain Bacteria; kingdom Pseudomonadati; phylum Pseudomonadota; class Gammaproteobacteria; order Lysobacterales; family Lysobacteraceae; genus Stenotrophomonas; species Stenotrophomonas sp. GD03819. The sequence continues at coordinate 57,919 of NZ_JAOCEW010000004.1, read as the reverse complement.
TTCGCCCAGCTTCAGGCCATGCACGCGGAAATACTGCTCGCTGACGCCCTGCACCTGCACGCTGGCCGAACGGTTGCCGCGCAGGGCGGTGCCGCTGGTGGCAACACCGGGGGTGGCGCTGTCCACGAATGGCTGCCGGGCAAGGGCCACGCTGTCGCCGGGAGTGAGTGTTTCCACCCGCGCGGAATGCAGGTCGCCAAAACCCGATCCGGGATAGATTTCGATGGTATTGGTACCCAACGAGGAGATGTTGGACAGGATGGCCTGCCGTGCGCCGGTACCCAGTGCCACCACCGCTACGACCGATGCAATGCCGATGATGATCCCGAGCATGGTCAGGAAGGTGCGCATGCGGTGGGCGTTCATCGCGCGCAATGCCATGCGGAAGGCTTCAGCGAAACGGTCCCGCCAGACCCGCCAGCCGCTGTTGCCCACAGGCTGGGTCACGGCTGGCGTCGCCACGCCCGCTGACAGACCAGTACCGGCTGCACGATCATCCACAATCCGCCCATCGCGGATTTCGATGATGCGCTGCGCATGCTCGGCCACGGCCATGTCGTGCGTAACCAGCACCACGGTATGGCCCTCGGCGTGCAGCTCGCCGAGGATCTTCATCACTTCTTTGCCGGAATGCGTGTCCAACGCACCTGTAGGTTCGTCGGCGAAGATCACTGCGCCGCCATTCATCAGCGCACGTGCAATCGAAACGCGTTGCTGCTGGCCACCCGACAGCTCACCAGGAAGATGCTGCATGCGCTCGCCCAGGCCAAGCCGCGACAACAGCGTGGCCGCACGCGCATGGCGTGCCTCGGCAGGCATGCCGGCGTAGATCGCGGGCACTTCCACATTGCTCAGTGCAGTCAGATCGGTCAGCAGGTGGTAGCGCTGGAAGATGAAGCCGAAGTGTTCGCGGCGTAGTTCGGCCAGTTCATCCGGCGACATCTGCGCGGTCTCGCGCCCGCAGATCTGATAGACACCGGCGGAAGGGCGATCCAGGCAGCCCAGGATGTTCATCAGCGTGGACTTGCCCGAACCGGACTGGCCTACGATGGCCACCAGTTCACCTGCGTGGATATCCAGATCGATGCCGTCAAGTACCACCAATGTCTGCTCGCCTGCGGCAAACTCGCGGCGTACGCCGCGAACGCGCAGCAGCGGCTCGGTCGTGGTCGTGCTCATCTGGACTGCGTGGGTGCGCTGGTGGCTTCGGCGTCGGCCTGCGCCAGCACGACCTGTTCGCCTTCCTTCAGCCCGGTGCGTACTTCCACCTGGATCTGATCATCCAGCCCGGTAGTGACGCGCCGCGTGCTGGCGCTGCCGTCGGCACCACGTACCTGCACGCTGTAACTGCCATCGGCGGCGCGCGCACCCAATGCGGCCGAGGGAATGGTCAGTACGTTGTTGGCGCGGCCCAGCACGATGCGGACCTGCGCGGTCATGTAGCTGCGCAGGCGGCCATCGGCGTTATCCACGTCGAACTGGCCGTTGTAGTACATGGCCGTGCGGCTGCCACCCGACACTGCCGGTGCAGCAAGGCTGGAGCTGTCTTCGTTGGTGATGGATTCCGGCGCTGGCGCGATATCCCGCAACGTGCTGCTGTAGCGGCGGCCGGCATCACCAAGAATGGTGAAGAATGCTTCCTGGCCAACAGACGTGTGTACGACGTCGGCCTCGGAGATCTCGGCGTACACCGTCATCACGTCCTGGTTGCCCAGCATCACGATGGTGGGGGCGCTCTGCACCGCATTCACGGTCTGCCCCTGGCGCGCGACCACGACCAGTACGGTTCCGTCGGTGGGGGCGGTGATGCGGGTGTACTCCAGATTGGTCTGAGCAACATCGACGTCGGTCTGTCGGCGCGCCACTTCACCGTCCAGCGCAGCGACCTGTTCACGGGTGGCATCGACCTTGGCCTTGGCTGTATCGAAGTCGGCGCGGGCTACCAGTTGCGAGGCCACCAGTTGCTGCTGCCGATGCAGTGTCAGTTCGAACTGGCGCAGGTCGGTGGCCAGCGCATCGCGGTTGGCACGCGCGGTGCGTTGTGCGGCCTGCGCGCTGAGCAATGCATTGCGTTGAGTACGCGAGTCGATGTCGGCGATGGGATCGCCGGCTTTCACTTTGTCGCCCAGCTTTACATGCAGGGTATCGATGCGGCCGGAGACCTGTGCACCCACGCTTACCAGTTGCGAGGGCTTCAGCGTGCCAGTGGCCTCCACCACCTGTTCGATGCTGCCGCGAGCGACCGGTGCAACCTGCAGGTGCGGAGGTGGTGCGGGCCGCAACCACGCGAACAGAGTCAGCGCGCAGCACAGCAGGCCGGCAGCAACGATGAGCGCACGGCGGCGCTTGCGGGTTACGGTGCTCATCGGCTCAGCAACCAGAAGAGACAGGTCATCGGGGGTCCTTGCGACAGAAGAGACACACGTCTGTCGGGGCAGACGTGGTTGGCCGTCGAGTCTCGATGCGCTGGGTTGCGCGAACCTTGCGGGGCGATCGTTGTGTCAGCGCGCGGCATGAAGAGCGAGCAGTGCCACGGCGATGAACTGCAGGGCGCTACCGAGAACCAGCAGTGCATTTCGCAGCCGGTGACCTGCGATGCGCGCAGCGCAGAGTTGAATCGCCGCGCTGGCCAACAACCAGGGGAAGGTCGAAGCATGCAGCTTCGCCATTCCTGCACCGATGGCGATCAGCAGCGTACTGGCAATCATTATCCCAGCGGCATGGCCGTCCAGGGCCCGCAGCAGCGGTGGCGTTGGGTGCGGGGTTGCCGCCCGCCATGCCGCCAGCCCATGCAGCGCAGCATGCACGGCAACGAACAGGAGCACGGCCGTCGCCACCGCTGTGCTCGCATGCCGATACGCTGAAGCCACCAGCGCAATGCCGGGCAGCAGCAGAAACAACGCGCCGAACAGCCGCATCAACACGCCAGCGCGCTCGATATCGGGGACTGTCCGCAGCCAAAGCGGCCAATGTTGCAGGCCGGGCGCGCGGACATTATGTGGGCGGCGATTCCATGCGGCAGCCGTAAGTCCCGGCGAATTCCGCGGTGGCACAGTGCGTGCGGAAGGGGACGGTGGGGGAGCTCCCTGGGTCACATGCAGGCTTCCTGTCAGATAGGAACGCGGTGGCACGGCAGGTGCCACACCCCGATGCTGTCCAGCGAACATTGCCGCAACCTTGCCTGTCCTCGCTCCCGGCCACGTATGGACAGGCGCCGGTTACACAGGTGCATGCGATGTGTTCAGTGCTCCAGCGGTGGCGTGCTGGTCACGCCCGGATGCAATGGAAACTCGACACGGATCAATGCACCACCGCCCGGCGCATCCAGAATCGTGACGTGGCCGCCGTGGCGGTCGATTACCTGGCGCACCAGGTTCAGCCCCAGGCCCGCGCCTGTCTGCCGCGGCCGCAACCGCTGGAAGGGTTCGAAAACCCGTTCGCGCTGGTCGACCGGTATGCCGGGGCCGTCGTCCTCGACCTCCAGGCAGCTGCCTTGAACGCGCACGATGATCTGGCGTCCGCCATGTTCGGCAGCATTCAGTACCAGGTTGGAAATTACCCGCTCCACTGCGCCGGTCTCGCCGAGCACCGGGAAATGTGATTCCACCGCCACGGCTACGGTCTTGTCCGACTGGATCAGCAGCGGCGCCAGATCGGCGGCCACCCGTTTGGCCACCCGCGCCAGGTTGATTGTTTCCTTCGGCCCGTCTTCGTCCATGCGGTGCAGATCCAGCAGCTGCTCTGCCAGCGTCGCCAGCCGCGCCACTTCCACGGCCAGGCTGCACGAGGTGGCGTCGTCGGCCGCATCGACCTTTACCCTCAGAATCGCAATGGGTGTGCGCAGCTCATGCGCGGCGGCGGCGATGAAGCGGCGTTGCCGTTCGTGCCCTTCGTCCAGCCGCTCCAGTGCTTCATTCACCGCCGTCACCAACGGAGCGATCTCCACAGGCACAGCGGTTTCTGTCAGGCGGACACCGCGGCGGCTGGCGGAGATGTTGCGGGCTTCCTCGGCGATGCGCTCCACCCCGGCCAGGGCCCGTCTCACGATGATCGGTGTCAGGACGATGGTGGCCAGGCCCAGCAGCAGGAAGATCGGCAGGGTGATGATGTGTGCCGCCAGCGCCATCTGCCAGGTCAGCGTATCGGTTTCGCCATGGGCCATGATGGTCAGCTTGCCGGCCGGCCCGCTGTGCTGGCGGACCACGACGGCCAGGCCATCGCTGCGATCCCGCCCGCGCAGGTCGCCAAAGGGGATGCCATCCAGTGCGCCTACCAGCGAGGCATAGGCCGGCGGCACAGGTCCGAACGTAACGTAGTGGCCATGCTCATCCTCGGCGATGAACCATGCACCGGGAACGATCTTCAGCAGTTCGGCCAGTTCCGGTGTGTTCTGCACGTACAGTTCGCCATTGCGGTCGCGGTGCACCGCGTTGGCGGCCACCGGCGCAAAGGTCTGGATGGTGTAGTAGCCACCGCTGTCGGCACGTATCAGCACCATCAGCAGCGCGAAGAACGCCACCAGCAACGCCATTAGCTGATAGATCAGCGTTTTGACGATCAACGGACGCTTCAGCGATGGACGACGCGCCATTATTTGGCTTCCCGCATCAGATAGCCGACACCGCGGATGGCGTGTATCTCTACTCCTGCGTCGGCATCGGCCAGCTTGCGGCGAAGGCGCGATACGTGCGAATCGAGCGTGTTGGAATGGATGCCGTCATCGAATCCATACACCGCCATTTCAATCGACTCGCGCAGCACGGTGCGACCCAGACGCCGGGCCAACGCGGCCAGTACACGTATCTCACGGCGCGGCAGCTCCAGCCGCTGCCCGCCCACGCTCGCCTCGCCCGATGCCGGGTCGAACACCAACCGGCCGATGCTCACCAGTTCCACCTGCATGCCGCTCGGCCGACGCCCGGCAGCGCGGATGCGGGCGAACAGCTCCTCCAGTGCGAAGGGCTTGGCCAGATAGTCGTCCGCGCCCTCATCCAGGCCGGCGATGCGGTCCGGCAGCTGCCCCAGCGCGCTCAGCACGATGATCGGCACCCCGGGGTTGCGCTCACGCAATAGCGAAATCAATCCCAGTCCGTCGCCGTCGGGCAGGGTGCGGTCCAGCAATACCAGGTCGTGCGATCCGCACAGGGCCGCTTCGCGGGCCAGCGCCAGCGTGTTGGCTAGGTCCACCACGTAGCGCTCGCGCTGCAGGGCGGACTTCAGGGTAGCGGCCAGTTCGGCTTCGTCTTCGATCAGCAGGATGTGCATCGGCGGGGTTTGCGCAGGAAGGGGGCGTGGCGGGGCGGTTCGGCACGCGCCGGCACCGTATTACAGGAACATTGCGTGAACATGGCGTGCCTTCCCGATGTCCCGCAAGGCTGTCATGGACGCAGGAAAGCGGATGTCGGCGCAAGGTTCGCGCAATCCGGGCACTCCAGCCTTGGCGCCCTTTCGCTGATCCCACCCCCTGGAGTACCCATGAAGTTGTTCGTTCCGTTGTTGTTCGTGGCCGCGCTGAGTGGCTGCACCACCGCCAGGATGACCGTTACCCCCGATGGCCGACGCGGCGTCTCCATCGACTGCAGCGGCTCCAGCTCCTGGAGTGGCTGCTACGAAAAGGCCGGGCAGATGTGCCCAGGCGGCTATGTGGTCTTCAGCAAGGATGGCGACGACGGCAACGCCATCGCGGTGGGCAACAAGAACGGCTTCACCTCTACCCAGATGGCCACCCGCTCGATGCTGGTGGCCTGCTCGCACTGACACCGGGAGGGGAGGTGGGCAGCCACCTCCCCCTGTCATCATGGTTCGCAGCCCTGTGTCAGAAGCTGTAAGCCGCCTGCACATACACCCGCCGTGGCTCGCCGGGGAAATGCCCGTTGCGTTCAATGAAGCCACTGGCCGCGTACACCTTGTCGAACAGATTCTTGACGTTGGCCTGGAAGTGCCACTGTCTCCACGTGGTCTTCCAGCTCACGTCGAACACGGTGTAGGCCTTGACCGTCTGCCCATCCAGGCTGAGGCGTTCGCCGACGTGATCGGCGCCAAAGCCGATGGCGGAGTTGATCGCCGGCAGGTCGTAACGCGTCCACAATCCCAGCTTGTTGCGCGGCGCATTGGCGAATCGGTCGCCGGAGGCGTTGGTGATGCCATTCGGGCCGGCGTCCTTCACCCGCGCATCGTTGTAGGCGTAGGTCAGGTTCAGCACCCAGCGCTCGGTGAGGTCGGCCAGAAGGTCCAGCTCCATGCCGGTGCTACGTACCAGGCCCAGCGCGGCCAACTGGTTCACGCCACCGATCACCTCGCCGGTGGCCTGCACGATGTTGCTGCGGTCGATCCGGTAGGCCGCCATGTTCAAGGTCACACGGTCGGCCAGCAGCGACTTCATGCCCACTTCCCACTGCTTGCTGCGCTCGGCATCGAACGGTCCGCCAGCGGCCGGGTTCTGGTTGGCGGCACTCTGCGGCACGAAACCATTGGCGATGTTGGCGTAGACATTCAGGCCCTCGCGCACGGTGAACGTGCTACCCAGCCGCCAGCTGAGATCGTTGCCATCCACGCTGCTGCCACCCATGCGGTCCTCATCCTTGAAGCCATCCCAGCGCAGTCCGGCCAGCACATGCCAGCGTGTGCCCAGTGCCAGTTCGTCCTGCAGGTAGCCGCCATAGCGCTTGCTGCGGGTGGACGTGCTGCGCCAGGGCAGGGCCGCCAGGTTGTAGTCGTGCCAGGTACTGGCGCCGTACACGGGATTGAACAGGTCGATGCCGCGCACCGGCCCGGCGCCACGCGCAAGGTCAGCGCTGTTCGCGGTCTGTGCGGTGAAGTCCGCATCCAGCCGGTATACATCGGCGCCGAACAGCACCTTGTGCTCCACCGCGCCGGTGGTCGCCCGCCAGACTGCATTTCCGTTGGCAGTGAATGCGTCGTTGTCGCGGATCTGGTTGCGCAGCTGGCGGGTCATCCATTCGGCCACGCCATCGCGGTCACGATCGAGCAGGCCCATCGGCTCGTGGTACATCTGGTGCTCGTTGTTGCTGAACCAGCGGGCGGCGAAGTCCAGGTCCAGCGTGTCGAGCGGCGCGAAGCGGTACTGCGCCAGCGCCACCTTGGCGCGCATGTCGAGAAAGTCGCTGGCCTCGTTGTGGTTCCAGCGGCGGTCGGTCAGGAACGTGCCTGCATCGTTGACCGGCACGCCGCGCAGACGGTTGCCGCCAAGGTTCTGGGTGATGTCGGTGAACTGCAGCACCAGTTCGCCGGTCTGTCCGACGTCGAAGGCCAGCGAGGCATCGCCGATCACGCTCTCGCTGTCGGTGTTCCAGCGCACGCCCTTTTCATTGTCGGCATAGAGCCCGGCGCGATAGCGCACGCTGCCGGCGGCATTCAACGGCCCGGTACCCTCGATCGATCCGGCACGGAAGTCCTTGTCGCCCAGCTGGACCTCGATGCGGCGCTCGGCAGCGGCTTTGGGCTTGCGGGTCACGTAGTTGATGACACCGCCCGCATCACCCCCGCCATACAGCGCGCCTGCCGGTCCCTTCAGCACTTCCACGCGCTCGATGTTGAACAACTGCGGCACCGAGAATCCTGCATACGGGTCGCCGCGCAGACCGTCATACAGCACGTTCTCCTGGCGGAAGCCGCGCAGGGTCACCCCGGCATAGCTGAAATAGCTGATGCCGCTGATGCTGCGATAGAGATCGGTTACCTGACGCGCCGCCTGGTCGTCGATCAGTTCACGCGGGATGACCTGGATCGACTGTGGGACCAGCTCCAGCGGTGTATCCGTGCGGGTGCCGACCGCGGCATCGTCCACCCGGTACAGCGCCTGTGCACGTCCGCGAACCTCGACCTTGTCCAGGTCCTTGGGCGCGGCAGTAGAGGACTCGGCAGCATGGGCAAGCGGTGCCAAGGGCAGGGTCAGTGCCAGGTACAGGGTGCGTTGCAGGGGTGTGGGAAGAGGCATTGGGGAGGGGCTATGTGTCTGCAAATGAGAAAGATTAGCATTTGCAACACTTCGAAACCTACCCCCCGAATGCGCTATGGACGCGCGCCGGGGTCCGTATATGGGGTGCCCGCCAAGGCCACCAGTACCCCGGTGGCGCCGCGCACGATCAGCTGCAGCATGGCCTCGCGCGGGTCCTCGCCCTGCAGTTGGCTTGCCAGTCCTTTCTCATAGGCCGCCACCATCGACGCCAGCAGCATGGCCGCGCCCAATCGCGCTTCGGCGTCATGTCCGGGCCGGCCGACAGCGTCGGCCATCAATTGCGCCAGATCGTCAGTCAACTGCGCCTGCAGCCGTCGCGCGTGCGCGACCAGTACCGGGCTCTCCGCCACGGTGCCCCAGAAGGCGGCAGCACCGGCATTGATGCGCAGCAGTGGATGGCCCGCCTCCAGCAACTCGCGCACGAGTGACTGGAAGGCCATCAGCGGGGTCATTCCGCTGCGCGCCAACATGCCCTCGCGCAGCAGCGTGCGCGCCTCCTCATCGCGATCGAATACCAGGTCTTCCTTGCTGGCGAAGTAGTTGAAGACCGTCTTGCGTGAGACGCCCGCGGCTTCGGCGATCTCGGACATGGAGACGGCCTCGAAGCCCCGCCGGATGATCAGCTCGGTGGCGACGTCGGAAATCGCTTGTCGGGTCTCGGCTTTGCGCTGCTCGCGACGGCCAGGAAGCGGGGTCATGGGTGGTTCACGTGTGAAAACGTACACCGAGTGTAACATTTTTCCCGCCAGGGCGCCGACCCGGCGCTCACAAGGAATCTCCATGCTGTACGACGTCGTCATTGCCGGTGCTGGCCCGGTTGGCTTGTTCCTGTCCTGCGAACTGGCCCATGCCGGGTGTTCGGTACTGGTGCTGGAACAGGCCGGGTCTGCTGATTCGCCGTTGAAGCGCCTGCCATTCGGGCTGCGCGGCCTGAACGTCCCCACGCTGGAGGCACTGGATCGGCGTGGCCTGTTGGACGCGGTCGTCGCAACTCAGGTGCTCAAGCCCGACAAGGGCGCGCCGCCGCTAGGCGCCGCCCATTGGCTGGCGCAACCGCGGGCGCTGGGTGGCCACTTCGCCGGCATTCCGTTTGCGTTGGACGACGTCGACCGCACGCGCTGGAGCTGGCGCCTGCCGACGCCAGTAGGCACTCAGATGGCGGTGGAGCTGCAGGCCCTGGAAACGGTATTGGCCGAACGTGCGATTGCGCTGGGCGTTCGCATCGAACGCGGGCGTGCGGTACAGGCGGTGGATGCGCACGAGGCGCAGGTTGCCGTGCACATCGGCTCCGGCAGGGTCCACGGCCGCTGGCTGGTCGGTTGTGATGGGGCCCGCAGCACGGTACGCAAGCAATCGGGCTTCATCTTTGCTGGAACCGGGCCGGAGTTCACCGGTTACACGCTGCTGGTCGAACTGGCAGATGGGTGTGTACTCACACCGGGCCGACAGTTCACCGATCACGGGATGTGCAATTTCAACCCGCCAGGCCTGCTGGCGCTGGCCGATTTCGACGGTGGCGCGGGCCATCGCACGCCACTGGACCGGCACTCCGCGCAAGCGTTGCTGCGGCGGGTGTCTGGCCGCGAGGCAACGATCACTGCATTGCACCTGGCCACGACATGGACCGATGCTGCGCGCCAAGCGACGGCCTATCGCAGCGGCCGTGTGCTGTTGGCAGGTGATGCCGCGCACATGCATTCACCGTTGGGCGGCCAGGGGCTGAACCTTGGCATCGGCGATGCGATGAACCTCGGTTGGAAGCTGGCCGCCGTAGTGCGGGGCAAGGCTGATGAGGCGCTGCTGGACAGCTATCAGTCTGAGCGCCATCCGGTGGGCACCAAGGTGCTGGACTGGTCGCGCGCGCAGGTTGCGCTGATGCGTCCCGGGGCCGGCTCGCGCGCGCTGGCAGCGATCATGGCCGACCTGGCCGGCACCCGCGATGGGGCCACGTATCTGGCCGAGCGGATCTGGGGTGTTTCGCAGCAGCTGGAACTTGGCGGAGAGCACCCGCTGGTCGGCAGGAGCGCGCCGGACTTCCGGTTGGCCGATGGCCGCCGCCTGGGCGAACTGCTGAGAGCGGGGCAGGGGGCGCTGCTTGTTTTCGACCCGGCGTCTTCGCCGCCGCAGCATGGCCAACGCTGGCAGCCTTCCATCGCCTGTGCCGCAGATACTGGAGATGCGGCATCGGGTCTGGGGGCGGTGCTGGTGCGCCCGGATGGCATCGTTGCCTGGACCTGCGGCATAGGAGGAGATATGCCCGGCCTTGATTCGGCGCTTGCTTCCTGGACCGATCCGACGCGGTGATCTGCCGGCTAAAGCGCAGTCACCATCGTCTGCGAGCGACGGCTGGCCTCGGTCATCACGGAGGCCAGCTGCTTCAGTGAGTAGGGCTTGCGCAGCAGCGTGAAACCGTGGCCTGGATCGCGGGCCAGCAGTTCGCTGTAGCCACTGGTGAGAATGATCGGAAGATCGGGCAGGCGGCTGCGGATGGTGCGGGCGAGATCCAGCCCATTGGTCCCGGGCATGACCACGTCGCTGAACACCACGTGGAAACGCGCAGCGTCGCGCTCGAGCTCCGCCAGTGCCTCGTCGGCATTGCGCGCGAGTACGACGTTGTACTCAAGCTCGCGCAGCGCCCCGACTGCAAACTCGGCCACATCCACGTTGTCTTCCACCACCAGTACGCACAATCCGTGGCCATGCAGCAGCCCCTGTTGCGTGGTCGGCAGCTCGATGGTGGCGTTTTCCTGCGCCAGCGGCAGATACAACGTGAAGCGCGTACCGACACCGGCCTGGCTCTGTACGTCCACTTCGCCCTCGGACTGCTTGACGAAGCCGAACACCTGGCTGAGGCCAAGCCCGGTGCCCGCGCCCACTCCCTTGGTGGTGAAGAATGGCTCGAAGATCCGGTCCACCACGGACGGATCGATACCGGCACCGGTGTCGCTGACGCTGATCGCAGCGAAGTTGCCTTTCATCGGCGCCGCGAACCGCACGGAAGGCACCGATGTCAGCTGTTCCACATCGATCGTCACCTTGCCGTGGCCGTCAATGGCGTCGCGCGCGTTCACCGCGATGTTGATCAGTGCGGTGTCGAGCTGGGTCCGGTCCAGCAGTACCGGCAACGGGGCGTCGGGCAGGTTTACTGATACGGAGATGCGCGCACCCAGTACTGTGGTGATGATGTCTGAAAGCGCGCGCACGCTCTCGCAAAGGTCGAACACCTGCGGCGACAGGCTCTGTCTACGCGAGAACGCCAGAAGCTGGGCGGTCAGGCGAGTGGCGCGGTCAGCGGCGGTTTCGATGGCCTGTACATAGCGCAGGCGCGCATCTCCGGCTGGCCAGGTATGCAGCAGCATGTCCACGGAGCCGGTGATGACCTGCAGCAGATTGTTGAAGTCGTGTGCAACGCCGCCGGTCAGCTGGCCGATGGCCTCCAGCTTCTGCGACTGCCGCAGCTGTTCGCGGGCGCGTACCAGTTCAAGGTGGGCCTCGCGTGCCTGCTCGGTGATGGCCGCTACCTGGCGCGTGTGCCGGTCGCGCTCGATCACCCGTTCGGTCTGCTCGCTGACGACGCAGATGATGCCGGCCACGCCTCCGCAACCGGCACGCAGCGGCGAGTAGGAGAACGTCCAGAATGTCTCGCGCAACGTGCCATCACGGTCCATCATCAACGGCATGTTCTTGAAACTGCGGCTCGTGCCGCCGAAGGCGTCGTTGACAGCATCGACGACGTCGGCCCAGACGTCCGCCCAGACGTCTTCCAATCGGCTGCCCATGGCGCCGTGCAGCTTGCCGCCCAGCATCGGCAGGTAGGCATCGTTGAAGAAGAACGCCTTGTTGTCGCGGCCCCATGCGATCCACAGCGGCTCCGGAGAATCCAGGATCATCGCCAGCAGAGCGCGAAGTTCGGGAGTAGCGTTGGCGGCGTCGGCGGAGCGGGCCCAGTCGCTGTCCTGCAGCAGCCGGTAGGCGAGTTGATCGGGTGCCGAGACAGGAAGGGGGAAGGGATGCATGGCCGTGCGCGAAGAAAGGTGCCGCAGCTTAGCCGAGGTGATGTCATTGCGCTCTGCACAGGTCCTGCGCCTTGGCCGTCATCGGCCCTTCGGGCCGACGAGGTGGCTCACGGGGCGGCCTCTGACTTCACCATCATCCCTGCGCCAACAGCCTGCGTCATGGCACCGTCGTATTCCAGCCTCAGACACCCAGAAGCGAATTCACCTGCCAATCGGCAACCCGCGCATGGCTCACCGCCTGATGACTGCCGCATCCATCGCAGCGGAACAAGGCACCGCCCGGCAGCTGGACCAAGTTGTCTTCGCTGGCCGAGCGGGTTTCAGAGCAATGCCGGCAGATGACAGTGAGCGCCGTAATGCGCTCCACCCCGCCAGACAGGTCGAACACAGCTTCAAAGGCATGGATGACAGGGTGACCAGTGGCCGGCATCGGGAAAGTCGTCGCGGTGGGGGAGGCCTTATCCTGCCCTCCTGATCGTGACGGGCTGGTCATCCGCATGCATCGGAACGATCAAGATGCCGGGCGGCTCAGAGATCCTTCTTCCTGCCGCTCAGGTCGATCGGCCTGTCACTGCCCTTGCGCTCGCTCGACCACACTTCCACGCCCTTGTTGCAGCGGCTCTCGCGGGCAGCCACTTCGGGCGGCAGGTCCTTCAGATGCGGTGATTCCTGGCAGGCCTGATGCATGTTGCTGTCGTCATAGGTGGCACAGGCGCTGAGCGAAGCCAGGGCAACGGCGGTGAGGGAGGCGCGAAGCAGGGGCTGCAGGGTCATGGGGAGGTCTCGGGTGGTGCCGGGCTGGCCATGGAATTCAAATCCGTGACCCCGGGCACGCACAATCCGACCAACCGCACTTGTTATTCTATAACAGATGCGCGATAGTCCGGCGCCTGCTGCTGTCAGGCGACGCAGATCATCAGCATCATGCACAGCGCCAGCATCAGCACGAATACGCGCCGGCTCAGCGCAAGGCAGGCCAGGCAGGCGGCCAGTGCCCAGGCAGCCAGCAGCGCGCAGGCCAGCAGCCACAGCCCGATCACCATCAAGGATCCACTTGCCAGTGCGGACAGTGCGATTGCCTTGAACAGCGTCACGCCCAACACACTGCCGAGTACACCGGCCTGAAGGGCGATGGCATCGTGTCGGGCAGGGGCGGGTGGGTGGTGCATGTCGGCGGCGTTCGTTCGCTGCAAGGGAGGCGCAGCCACTGTGCCCGACGGCATATCCACGCCATGTGTTTTTCGCGCACGCGATGCGAAGCCGGCGCAGGCTTCAGTCGAACTCGCCCTCGGCCGACTCCAGCCGTTGCCGGTAGGCCGCCCGATGCTGATACAGGCGCTGGCACTCGGCGGACCTGTGGATCCGGCTGGCCGGTTCGTTGGCCACGGCGTCGCACATTCTTGCGATGTGGTTGTTGGACGCCAGTTCGGTCACGAAGAACACGGCGGTGATACCGGTACCGAGCAGCACCACGTAGAGCAGGCGGCTGAGCCAGCGCGTGCGCTTGCGCTCGAAGTGCTGCTGGAGGGTCAGGTCGAAGCGGATGATGCTGAGCACGATCCAGATGATCGCGACCAGGAAGCAGAGGGTGGGCAGCAGGCCACGCCAGAGCCCGGCCTCGTAGACCGATTCGTTGTAGTGGATGGCCGCGCCGGCACCGGCGATGGCGATGGCAAGTGCGCAGTTGCGGCCCAGCGAGAGCAGGTCGTCGAGCAGCTTCTCGCGGTTCCTGGTCGATCCTGCTGCCACGTGGCTTCCATCTCCAAGTTGCGACCGGCGGCGGAGTGCCGCCGATCCTGCAGATGGTGGAGCATCGCTGCGGTGATGAGAAGTCCGCGCGGCTCAATGTGCGATGACGCGGGCGCCGATCCAGCGCCGGTAGCGGCGGGTCCGACACTTTACGTCCGCCTGTGCCAGCAGCAGTGCCCAGGCCGGTGAGATACCGGGCGCGGTGGGGCGGTGCCGGCTCAACCGGCCCAGCTGATACTTCACTGCGGCCATGTGCGCGCTGGCCGCCAGCGGCTTGCTGCGCCAGTTGATGTTGCGCAGTGTCGGCACCGGGTCGCGGCCCTGCTGCCAGTGCTGCGGCAGATCCGGCTCGATCGCCAGCGCGGTGGCGATGCCGACCATGGCCACGCCGCTGGCCAACACCTGTTCTGCCACTTCGCGGCGGCGGATGCCGCCGGTGACCATCAGCGGCATCGTTGCCACCGTGGCGATCTCGCGTGCGAATTCGAGGAAGTACGCTTCGCGGGCCACGCTGCGTTCGTCGCGTGCGGCGCCGGTCATGGCCGGTGCTTCATAGCTGCCGCCGGACAGTTCGACCAGATCCACGCCGAGGGGCGCCAGCATCTCCACCACGGCGCGCGCGTCCTCGGGCGAGAAGCCGCCCCGCTGGAAGTCGGCGGAGTTGAGCTTCACCGCCACCACGAAGGTGGGCGCCACGGCCGCGCGCACCCCCTGCACGATCTCCAGCAGCAGGCGCGCGCGGTTGTGCAGGCTGCCGCCCCAGCGGTCATTGCGTTGGTTCGACAGCGGCGACAGGAACTGGCTGAGCAGGTAGCCGTGCGCAGCATGGATCTCCACCCCGCTGAAACCGGCGCGCTCGGCCAGCTCGGCACTGCGGATGAAGCGCGCGATCACCGCGTCGATGTCGTCCTCGGTCATCGCCTTCGGCGGTGCGAACTGCTTGGACAGCGCGCCCATCTGCAAAGCAACGGCTGACGGCGCGAGCGCGGGTTGGCCGAGTGCGGCCGGCATCTGCCGCCCCGGGTGATTGATCTGCATCCACATCTGCGCACCCCGCGAGCGGGCAGTGTCCGCCCAGGCGGTGAAGCGGTCGAGGTGACAATCGTCTTCCAGTACCACGCCGCCCGGCCCGGTCATGGCGCGCCCATCGACCATCACGTTGCCGGTGATGATCAGTCCGGCGCCGCCGTCGGCCCAGCGCTGGTACAACTGCAGCAGCGCTTCGGAGGGGGCGTGGTCGGCATCGGCCATGTTTTCCTCCATCGCCGCCTTGGCGATGCGGTTGCGGATGACGGCACCGGAGGGCAGTGCCAGGGGCGAGAACAGCGACATCGGACAGCTCCAGGACAGGGGAATGGCGCTACGCTAACCTTCAAGTTTGATTGAAGGTCAACAGGTTCCGATGTCGAGGATTCAGGCAGATGAAGATCGGTGAGCTGGCCCGGCGCACGGGTCTGGCAGCGTCGCGCATCCGATTCTACGAAGAGGCCGGGTTGCTGGTGGTCCAGCGGCAGGCCAACGGCTACCGCGACTACCCGGAGCAGGCGGTGCTGTTGCTGGAGCTGATTACCGGTGCGCAGCGCGCCGGCTTCAGCCTGGAGGAGATACGCGCCCTGCTGCCACCGGACATGGGCCAGTGGCAGCACGACGCATTGATCACGATGCTGCAGCAGAAGGTGACCGACATCGAGGCGCTGCAGTTGCGGCTGGCACAGAGCCGGGCCCATCTGCTGGCCCTGATCGAGGACATCCAGGCACGGCCAGAGGGCATCGACTGCGCGGCCAACTCGCGGCGGGTACTGGACCGCGTACGGCGCGGTAAGTTGGCGCGACCGACGTTGGCGGCCGGCGATACGGCGTTGCTGCGTCCGGATCGCCGCCGCCGCGCGGGCAGCAGCTGACGATCCGGCGCGAAGGTCAGTGGCTGCCCACGCCGGCTGCCTTGCGCTTCTTGTCCAGCATCACCGCCACGCACCACAGCAGCAGGCCGCCGATCGCAGTGGCCGCACCGACATAGCCGGTGCTGGCCGGGCTGAAGCCGGCGCTGATCGCCATGCCGCCCAGCCACGGGCCGAGTGCATTGGCGGTATTGAAGGCGGCATGGTTGGAGGCAGCGGCCAGCGTCTGCGCCTCACCGGCCACGTCCATCAGGCGGGTCTGCAGCACCGCGGCCAGTGCACCCATGGTGCCGACGGTGATGATCATCGGGCCGATGGTCCACACCGATTGCGCGGCCAGCGGATACAGCAGCAGCATCACGATCGACCACAGCAGCACCACCGCGGCGGCCTTGAAGTGGAACTTGTCCACCAGCCAGCCACCGGCGATGTTGCCGATGATCGCACCGATGCCGAACACGCCCACCGCCAGCGGCATCCACGATTCGGCTACGCCGGTGACCTGCACCAGGGTCGGCGCCAGGTAGGTGAACACGCAGAACATGCCAGCGAAGCCAACGGCGCCGATTGCCAGCGCCAGCCACACCTGGGTGGTGTTGAAGGCGCGCAGTTCGCGCATCGGCGAAGTGCGCACTTCGTCCGGGTCCGGCAGCAGGAAGCGCGCGATCATCGCCACGGTGGCGATGGCCAGCAGGCTGACCAGGGCAAAGGCGGTGCGCCAGCTCAGCTGCTGGCCCAGCCAGGTGGTCAGCGGATTGCCGGCCAGGATCGCAATCGACAGGCCCAGCAGCACCCGCGACATCGCCTGGCCGCGCTGGCCGGCCGGGCTGATCGCCGCCGCCACCAGCATCGCCACGCCGAAGTAGGCGCCGTGTGGCAGGCCCGCGACGAAACGCGCGATCAGCATCGTGCCGTAGTTTGGTGCCAATGCGCTGGCCAGGTTGCCGACGGCATAGAAGCCCATCAGTGCCAGCAGCAGCTTACGGCGCGGGAAGCTGGCGCCGACGAAGGCGAGGATCGGGGCGCCGACCACCACGCCGATGGCGTAGGCGCTGATCAGGTGGCCGACCTGGGTTTCGGAAATCGACAGGCCGCGGCTGATCTCAAGCATCAGGCCCATGCTGGCAAATTCACTGGTGCCGATGGCGAAGCCGCCCAGGGACAGGGCAAGAATGATCAAGGTGCGCTGACGGGGCGTCAGCCGCGCAGCCAGGGAAGCGTTGGGGCTCATGCGGGGGCGCGATGGGGGCGCGATGGGGGCGGGGAGCCAGTCATTGTACTGCTGCACCGCAACAGCAGCAGCCACGCCGGGGGCAAATCAGTGTTTGATCGATGGGATTGCGGCACGCCGGGCACGGGCTCGGTGCTGCAGCGCGTGCGGCCCCCTGTTGCCGGACTCCTGCATGTGATGACGACACGGCGGTCGGCATGATGGGCGTGCAGGGGCTGTGGAATGCTGGAACAAGGAGGATGTCGATGCAGGAGTTCAGGCATGTGCTGGAGACGCGCGGCCGCTATCAGCTGGTAGCGGTGTCCTACGCGCCGGTGTACGCTCCGGGCGATGTGGTCGGCCATGCGGTCGTCGCCGACGATGGGGATCGTCTGACCGACCTGGTATCACTGGCCGAAGCGCGCCAACTGCTGTTGCAACGGGTGCGTGAAGAGGGCGAAGAGCCCGGGCTGGAGAACGAAAACCACCTGCGGAAGAAGGCGTCGCGCTGGCGCCGCCGTTAGGCCGTCGCGCCCTTGTGCGCATCATGGAGGATTCGGGTGTTGCCCAGTAAGAAGTATCTGCTCATCGCCATCACCACGCTGGCGACCCTGTTGCTTGGTTTCGTGTTTTCCGGCTACCTGACGTTGTTGTTCCTGGGCCTGGATACCAAGCTGTTCACCTGGAACACCTATTACCAGTACTTCAATGCGCTGGACCAGCCACAGGTCGCGCCCTTCGTGGGCAAGATCAAATGGGCTGGCTACGTGGGCTTCGGTCTGCCGCTGCTGGCCCTGCTGGTGACCGGCCTGGTGCTGCTGCTGAAGAAGGACAAGCGCTCGCTGCATGGCGACGCGCGTTTCGCCACCGGCGCCGACCTGTCCAAGCATGGCATGTTCAAGAAGACCGGGCAGAGCATCGTGGTCGGCAGCCACAGCGGCAAGCTGGTGCGGCTGGACGGCCAGCAGTTCGTGATCCTGGCCGCGCCGACCCGCTCGGGCAAGGGCGTGGGCGTGGTCATCCCCAACCTGCTGGAGTACGGCGAATCGCTGGTGGTGCTGGACATCAAGCAGGAGAACTTCGACCTGACCAGTGGCTGGCGCGCCAGCCAGGGCCAGGAGATCTACCTGTTCAATCCCTTCGCCGAAGATCGGCGCACGCACCGCTGGAACCCGCTCAGCTATGTGTCCGATGATCCGGCGTTCCGGGTTTCGGACCTGATGAGCATTGCCGCGATGCTGTATCCGGATGGGGCCGAGGACCAGAAATTCTGGGTCAGCCAGGCGCGCAACGCGTTCATGGCCTTCACCCTGTATCTGTTCGAGAACTGGGATGACGAGCGCAGCAGCGGATTCCCGGGCGGTTCGGGCACGCCCACGCTGGGCGCTGTCTACCGGTTGTCATCGGGCGACGGCACCGATCTGAAGAAGTACCTCAAGGCTTTGTCGGAGCGGTCGTTCCTCAGTGGCAACGCCCGTTCGGCGTTCGCCAACATGCTGTCCCAGGCCGACGAGACCTTCGCTTCGATCCTCGGCACCTTCAAGGAGCCGCTCAATCCCTGGATCAACCCGGTGCTGGACAAGGCCACCAGCAGCAACGACTTCCTGCTGACCGACGTGCGCAGGAAGAAGATGACCATCTACATCGGCATCCAGCCGAACAAGCTGGCCGAGAGCCGGCTGATCATCAACCTGTTCTTCAGCCAGCTGATCAACCTCAACACCAAGGAACTGCCCAAGTCCAACCCGGACCTGAAGTACCAGTGCCTGTTGCTGATGGACGAATTCACCTCGATCGGCAAGGTCGAGATCATCGCCTCGGCGGTGTCCTACATGGCCGGTTACAACATCCGCCTGCTGCCGATCATCCAGAGCATGTCCCAGCTCGATGCCACCTATGGCCGGGAAGTCTCGCGAACGATCATCACCAACCACGCGCTGCAGATCCTGTACGCGCCGCGCGAGCAGCAGGACGCCAACGACTACTCGGACATGCTGGGCTACACCACCATCCGCAAGAAGAACGTCACCCATGCCCGCGAGAAAACCCACAACTTCACCGAGGAGCGGCGCGCACTGATGCTGCCTCAGGAGCTGAAGGCGATGGGGCCGGACAAGGAAGTATTCCTCTACGAGGGCATACCGCATCCGGTGAAGTGCGACAAGATCCGCTATTACAAGGACCGCTATTTTACGTCGCGGCTGCTGCCGAAGGTCGACGTTCCGATGCTTAACGTCTAATTCACGTCGCTAAATTTGTGACATGGATTCATATTCACTGACATGAAATCGTGACCTGAGTCAAAAATTCGGCATCTGTTCATAGATTTTCAGACTTGTCTGACATGGAATTGACGCGTGGTTGTGTAACTCTGTGTTCGTCATCCAGAAGTGTGTGCTGGATGGCAAAAGTTGTAACGCAGGGTGGCCAGGAGTTTGTGCCATGGAAACAAGGATGGTTTCGACGTTGGTGAGGGTGTGCGGGTGTGTCGTCGGCAACGTCTGGCGGCCCCGCGACCTGGTTGGCAGCTTTCGGGCTGCAGGGGAGCCGGGGCAGGTGTGCTGCATGCCAGCGCGTCTCCCCGATTCCGGCGTGCGCCATGCAGCGCCGGACGACCAGGGAACCAATGCTCGGGACTGCTTTTTCGTACGTCAAAGTGAAGCCCGTATGAATCAGGCGTTTATCGCGAAAATGTCCATCGCCGCAGTCGCGGCGCTGATGGTGGCAGGGTGTGCCACCAAGTCCGCCCCCGATTTCGGTGGGCGCTGGAAGCCGGTCAATCGCTTTGCCGTGGCGACGACCGAGATCCCGCTGTACTCCAGCTACGTCTACCAGGCCTCGCCGATGGATGGCACGCTCAAAGCCATGCTCGAGCGCTGGGCCAAGGATTCCGGACGAACACTGGACTACCGCCTCAACTCGGACTTCACGCTGTATGGCGCGGTCTCGAAGATCGACACCACCAATGCACAGCAGGCTGTGATCGATCTGACTTCGGCGTATTCGGCGCAAGGCATCTCCGTCTCCATTGTTGGCAACCAGATCGTTGTGCAGAGCGCTGGCTCGACGCCCACCGCGTCGGCGCAGGGCGCTGATTCCAACAGCGGCACCTGAGTCCACCTCGAAACCATCGAACGTGCTGCTCCCCGCGCCTGTCGCAGGGGCTCCATGCCCATTGATGTTTCAGCAGTACGGAAGAATCCATGTTCCGCAAGAAGGATCCCGGCAACAGTCCCAAGGTCGAGCAGTCGGTCGCCAAGGCGGTCAGCTACGAGATCACCGTGGCCGACATGGCGCGTCGCAGCGAGCGGCGCGCGTGGTGGGTCGCCACGGGCTCGTTGCTGATGTCGCTCGCACTGGCGGGCGGCTACTACTACATGCTGCCGCTGAAAGAGAAGGTGCCGTTCCTGGTGATGGCCGACGCGTATACGGGTACCGCGACGGTCGCGCGCCTGCGTGGCACGTTCCAAGGCGAGACCATCACCGCCAACGAAGCCATCAATCGCAGCAACGTCGCCCAGTACGTGCTGGCGCGCGAATCGTACGACTCGGCGGTGATGGGCCTGCGCGACTGGGAACTGGTGTTCGTGATGTCCAACGGCCCGGTGTCGCAGTCGATGCGGCAGCGATATGCCGGCAACAACCCGCAGAACCCGTTCGTGATGTATGGCCGGGAGAAGGCCATCCGGGTCAAGATCCTCAGCATCACGCCGCTGGGCGCAGAGCCCAATGGCAGCTTCCGCGGCGCCTCGGTACGCATCCAGCGCAGCCTGCTGGACAAGCGAACTGGTGCGTCCACGTACCTTGACAACCAGCTGGTGACGATGCGCTTCGAGTACAACCAGAACCTGGCGCTGTCCGAGCAGGATCGCATCCTCAATCCGCTGGCCTTCCAGGTCACCGAGTATCGCGTCGACAACGACTACTCGCGTGGCGTTCCGGTGCCGGACGACGGCGCCATGCAGGCGCAGGCGCAGCAGGCGGCACAACAGGCAGCGCAGCAGGCGCAGGGCGTGTACGACCCGAACAATCCGGCCGCCGCCACCATGATCGACCCGGCCACCGGCCAGCCGGTCGCGGCACCGGTGCCGGCCAACGGCCAGGTCGCGGGCCAGCCGATGCCAGGTCAGCCTGTGCCGGGACAGCCCGTGCAGGGGCAAGCAATGCCGGGGCAGGCCATGCCCGGACAGCCGGCCATGAGGCCGGTGCAGAACAATTCCACCGGAACTGCTGATGGAGCAAGCAACCGATGAGTAGTCGAAAGATCAGGGGACGCGCGCTGGCGCTGCTGTCGATGTTGTCGCTGTTGTTTTCTGCAGCAGCGATGGCGCAGGCGGTGGACCACTACGAATACGAGAAGGACCGCATCTATCCGGTTCGCACCGGCCTGGGACTGACAACCCAGATCGAGCTGAGCCCGAACGAGAAGATCCTCGACTACAGCACCGGCTTCAGCAGCGGCTGGGAGCTGACGCGCCGCGAGAACGTGTTCTACCTCAAGCCGAAGAACGTTGACGTGGACACCAACATGATGGTGCGCACCGAAACCCACTCCTACATCTTCGAACTGAAGGTGGTGGCGACCGACTGGCGTCAGCTGGAGCAGGCGCGTCGTGCCGGCGTGCAGTACAAGATCGCCTTCGTCTATCCGAATGACACCGTGTTCGGCGTCGCCCAGGAAGCGGTCGAGGAAGAAGCCAAGCCGTTGCTGAGCGCTGAACTGGCCAAGGATCGCCAGTACAACTTCAACTACTCCTACTCGACCAGCAAGGCGAAGAAGATGGGCTGGCTGATCCCGGTCAACGCCTATGACGATAGCCGTTTCACCTATCTGAAGCTGCCGAACTCGCCCGAATACAAGACCGGCATCTTCCCGGCCGTGTTCGGTCGTGAAACGGAATACGGTGAAGACTTCGTGGTCAACACCACGGTTGAAGGCAACACGCTGATCGTGCACGGGACCTACCCGTACCTGGTCATCCGCCACGGCGACTTCGTCGTCGGCCTGCGAAGGAACGTGAAGAAATGAGTCAGCAGAACACCCCGGGCAACGACCCGAACCCGTCTCCCTATTCCCAGGGCGCCGCAGGCCAGGAGCCGCCGTCCAATCCTTACTTCGGCAACGCAGCCGAACAGCAGGCCGCGCCTGATCTTGATGCAGGAGCCCCGCAGCTGCGCTCGGCAGAGGAACAGCGCCTGAACCGCAAGGCGTTGCTGTTCCTGGGCGGTATCGTGCTGCTGCTGATGGCTATGGGTTTCCTGCTGTTCCGAAAGGGGCAGGACGATGCAGCCGAGCAGAAGAAACCACAGGAAGAAGCACGCGCCACCACGCCGCAGCTTCCGAGCGTTGTCGGGGCGACCGAGCCGGCGCCCCCGATCGCGGTTGCCGATCCGATCCCGATGCTGCCGCCTCCGCCGCAGCAGGAAGTGCCAATGCCGGGCTTCCCGATGGGCAACGAGGCCAAGGCGGATCATGATCGTGGACCGACGCTGATGGACCGTCGCATGGGCAGCGGCTCCGGCGTGGGCGGGGGCGAGGCGGGCGGCGCCGCCAACGGCCAGAGCGGCTCCGACTACAACCAGGCGATGATCGCGGCCATGCAGGCGGCGGCCAATCCGCAAGCGCAGCCGCAGAAGGTGCGCCGTGGACCGGATGTGGAGGATGTCTCCAGTGCCACCTACATCCGCAGTCCGGATGCACTGCTGGTGCGGGGCACGTACCTGCGCTGCGTGCTGGAAACCCGCATCATCACCGACATCGCCGGCTACACCTCGTGCCTGCTGACGGAGCCGGTGTACTCGATCAATGGCCGCAACCTGCTGCTGCCGAAGGGCTCCAAGATCTATGGCGCCTACGGTGGTGGTCCGACCGGAAAGCGCGTGGAAGTCATCTGGGATCGCATCACCACCCCGAATGGCATCGACGTGGCCATGTCCAGCCCCGGTACCGATGGTCTGGGCGGTGCGGGCCATCCCGGTCAGTACAGCGCGCATTGGGGCAGCCGTATCGCTTCGGCGCTGATGATCAGCCTGCTGGCCGACGCGTTCAAGTATGCCGCTGCAGAGCACGGTCCGGAGACCACGACCGTGGCCAACAACGGTATGACCATCCAGTCGCCCTATGAAAGCGCCACCGCACGCACCATGGAGCGCCTGGCCAACGAAGCTCTCGGCAGCAGTCGCCGTCCGCCCACCGTCACCATCAACCAGGGCACCGTGGTGAATGTCTACGTCGCCAAGGACGTCGATTTCACCAACGTGCTGCATCCCCGCCGGTAACCCAACGAACGACCATGGACGCTGAAGTGTCACCCCTCGCCCTCGTCTCCAGCGATTTCCTGCGCTATCAGTACGAAGTGCTGGGCATCGCCGAGTACATGACTTCGCCGGAAGTGACGGAAATCTGCATCAACCGTCCCGGCGAGCTGTACCTGGAAACCCGGGCCGGGTGGCAGCGGGTGGAGGTGCCGAGCCTGACCTTCGAGCGGGCCCGGCAGTTCTGCACGGCAGTGGTGAACGAGAGCAACACCGGGCAGCGCATCACCGATGCCGATCCGGTGGTCTCGCTCACGTTCCCGACCGGTCAGCGCGCCCAGTTCGTGATTCCACCGGCGTGTGACGCGGGCAAGGTGTCGATCACCATCCGCCTGCCGTCCAAGCACACCAAGTCACTCACGCAGTATCACGAAGATGGATTCTTCAACCAGATCCTGGAGAGCGACGGCAGCATCAGCGAACACGATCGCGAGCTGCTGGAGCTGCGCCATTCGCGTGAGTACGCCGAATTCTTCCGGCGTGCGGTGATGTACCGCAAGAACATCGTGGTATCGGGTGCGACGGGTAGCGGCAAGACCACCTTCATGAAAGCGTTGGTGAATCATATCCCGGACAGTGAACGCCTGGTCACGATCGAGGACGCGCGCGAACTATTTCTGACCCAACCAAACGTGGTGCATCTGCTGTACTCCAAGGGGGGGCAGAGCGCAAGCAATGTCACCGCCAAGAGCTGCATGGAAGCGTGCCTGCGCATGAAGCCCGAACGCATCATCCTGGCCGAGCTGCGCGGTGACGAGGCGTTCTACTTCATCCGCAACTGCGCATCGGGCCATCCGGGGTCGATCACGAGTTGCCATGCCGGCAGCCCGGAGCAGACCTGGGACCAGCTGGCGCTGATGGTCAAGGCCTCCAGCGAAGGCTCTGGGCTTGAGTTCAACGTGATCAAGCGACTGCTGATGATGACCATCGATATCGTCGTCCACATCAAGGCACATGCCGGTTCCCGCTACATCACCGGTATCGATTTCAACCCTGGGCGCGCCCAGGGGCAGGAGGGCTGAAGGATGCTGCCAGGACTGGAAATGATGGCGTGCCCGGAGATGGCCGTGTCGATGGACGTGATGCAGCACGTCATCAATGTCGAATCGTCGCGCAATCCCTACGCGATCGGCGTGGTGGGAGGTGCGCTGGTGCGCCAGCCCAAGGCGCTGGACGAGGCGTTGGCCACAGTGCGCATGCTGGAAGAGAAGGGCTACAACTTCTCCATCGGCCTGGCCCAGGTCAACCGCTACAACCTAGGCAAGTACGGGCTGGATTCGTACGAGAAAGCGTTCCAGCAGTGCCCGAACCTGCAGGCCGGATCCCGCATCCTCGCCGAGTGCTACAAGCGCTCGGGTGGCGATTGGGGAAAATCGTTCAGCTGCTACTACTCGGGCAATTTCGAAACCGGCTTCCGTCACGGCTATGTGCAGAAGGTCTACGACTCGATCCGCCGTGGGCAGCAGGTCGCCAGCAACGGCGTCACGCCGATCGACGTGATCAGCCGTGGCGAACGGCGCGCGGTAAAGGTCGAGCATCACCCGCAGCTGGCGTCGCCGGCACAGGCGCGCATTGTCGCCCAGTCGAACGGACCGGTGTACGTTCCTTCGGATGATCCAGCGCGTGCGTACGTGGTGTACCCGTCCACCGGTGCGATGGCGCGCGGCAGTCTGCTGAATATTGCCGATCAGGCGCTGTCCAAGGTCGTCCTGGGGTCGGTGGACCGGATGATGCAGCCCCAGCAGGCAGGTCAGCAGGGCGGGGCTGCACAGCCGCAGCAGGCGCAGTTCCCGCAGGGCATGGCCCAACGCCTGCCGTCCCAGAACAGCTTGGCAATGCCGCAACAGCTTCCTGGTACCGCGGGCGGCACCGACAATGGCCCGGTGATGCTGCGTCCGTGGAGCGAACGCAACCTACCGGTGGCGGAAAGCGCAGATTCGTACAACGCGCCGGCGCAGGGCGCGCCGGTGCAGCAGATTCCCGCAGGGGATGCGGCCTTCGTGTTCTGACGAAGTCGTGGTGCGGCCAGTCCCCCGGCTGGTCGATTCAGTTGTGTTAGTCCATCAACAAGGAAATCAATCCATGAAGCGATCCAATCTCGACCTCGTCCAGGCCCAGCGCACGCTGAAGACCCTGCTGATGGCAACGATCTTCGTCGGCGCATTGTTCGCCCCGCAGGTGTTCGCCACCAACGGCGCCACCAACTACGGCGGTACCGACGGCAAGGTCTGCGGCTTCTTCTCCAACATCAATGGCCTGCTGAACATGGCCTCGATTGCCGTCGTCACCATCGCGGTCATCTTCGCCGGCTATCAGATTGCCTTCGCGCACAAGCGCATCAGCGAGGTCTCGCCGATCCTGATCGGTGGCGTCCTGATCGGTGCCGCCGGCCAGATCGCCCGCATGCTGCTGGGTGACGAGTACGGCACCTGCGAAGGCAAGACCGCCATGCTGATCCAGCAGGCAGTGCTCTACTACAGTGCATAAGAACGTCGTCTTCCGCGGTTGCACTCGCCCGGCAATGTTCCTGGGCGTTCCCTACCTGCCATTCTTCATGGTGGCAGGTGGGTTGCTGCTGCTGAGCGTCTACACCAATTTCTGGTTCCTGCTCACCATTCCGGTAGCAATCTTCATCATGCGGCAGATGGCCAAACGTGACGAGATGATCTTTCGTCTGATGGGCTTGCGCCTGATGTTCAAGCTGCGGGTGCGCAACGTGCAGCAGCACGACGGCATGTGGGTATTCAACCCGAATCATTACCGCAACAAGCCGGCCCGAATGGATTGAGGTCCGGAATGGCCTGGCGGTCGCGTGCTGCCCGCCAGGCCACCTCGAAGTTCCCTGGCAGCAACTCTTTGGAAGCAGTCGTATGTTCAGCCCAGATACCTCCATCAGTGAGTTCATTCCCCTGTCGACGCATGTCGCCCCGAACGTGGTCAAGACTACGGGCGGTGACTACCTGTTGACCTGGTACCTGGAGGGGTTGCCGTTCGTGGGTCGCGAGGAATGGGAACTGGAACATCGGCACAACACCTTCAATCGCCTGCTGCAGACGCTGCGTGCGCCGGACTTCGTCAACGTGGCTTTCTGGGTGCACGATATTCGGCGCCGTCGCACGCTGAAAGGCAAGAGCACCTACCGGCAGCGCTTCAACCAGGACGTGTCCGATCAGTACATGGGCATGCTGTCCTCGCAGCGCATCATGCAGAACGAGCTGTACCTGACCATGATCTACCGCCCGGTGGTATCGGGTAAGCGCTTCGTGGAGAAGTCGGCGAACGTCGATCGCCTGCGTGCCGAGCAGGAACAGGCCATCGAGAAGCTGATGGAGCTGGCCGGCAACGTCGAGGCCGTGATCCGTGATTACGCGCCGTATCGCCTGGGCATGTACGAGGCGAAGAATGGCGTGGTGTTCTCCGAGACGCTGGAGTTGTTCGGATACCTGATCAACCGCATCGACGAGCCGGTGCCGGTGCTGCCGGCGCCGATCAAGGATTACCTGCCGGTCAGCCGGCACATGTTCTCGGCCAAGACCGGCGACTTTGTCATCAACACCCCGAATGGCGCCAACCACTTCGGTGCCATCCTCAACATCAAGGAGTATGCCGAGGGCACCTACCCGGGCATTCTCAACGGCCTGAAGTACCTGGACTACGAGTATGTCATCACCCATTCGTTCAGCCCGATGGGGCGCCAGGACGCGCTGAAGGTGCTCGACCGCACCAAGGGCATGATGATCTCCTCCGGCGACAAGGCGGTCAGCCAGATCGTCGAGCTGGACCAGGCCATGGATCAGTTGTCGTCCGGCAACTTCGTGCTGGGCGAGTACCACTTCATCATGGCGGTGTACGGCGACACGCAGGCCAAGCTCTCGCAGAACGTCGCCTCGACCCGGGCCGAGCTGTCCAACGCCGGATTCGTGTCGACCAAGGAAGACCTGGCGGTTACCTCGTCCTTCTATTCGCAGCTGCCGGGCAACTGGCGCTACCGTACGCGCCTGGCCAATGTCAGCTCGCTGAATTTCCTGGGCCTGTCACCGCTGCACAACTTTGCTACCGGCAAGCAGCACAACAACCCCTGGGGCGACTGCGTCACCACGCTGCAGACCACCAACGGCCAGCCGTATTACTTCAACTTCCACGCGACCCATCCGTCGGAGAATTCGCTGGGCGAGAAGGCGATCGCCAACACCATGGTGATCGGTAAGTCAGGTACCGGTAAGACCGCGCTGATCAACTTCCTGCTCAGCCAGGTGCAGAAGTACGAGCCGTCGCCGACCATCTTCTTCTTCGACAAGGATCGTGGTGCGGAGATCTTTGTGCGTGCCTGCGGCGGCAACTACCTGGCCCTGGAGAACGGTGCGCCGACTGGCTTCAACCCGTTCCAGTGCGAGAACAACGAGTCGAACGTGCAGTTCCTGGCCGACCTGATCAAGGTGCTGGCCGGCAAGCGCGAGTACAGTGCCCGTGAAGAAGAGGACATCTACCGCGCAGTGGAGAGCATGCTCGATACGCCGATGCACCTGCGCAACATGACCAACTTCCAGAAGAGCCTGCCCAACATGGGCGATGACGGTCTCTACGCGCGCATGCGCCGCTGGACCTCGGGCAATTCGCTGGGCTGGGTGTTCGACAACCCGGTCGATACCGTTGACCTGAGCAAGGCCAACATCATCGGGTTCGATTACACCGACATCATCGACAACCCTGAAGTGCGCGTGCCGGTCATCAATTACCTGCTGCACCGCCTGGAGTCGCTGATCGACGGCCGTCCGCTGATCTACGTGATGGACGAGTTCTGGAAGATCCTGGACGGCGAGGGTGGCCTGAAGGAGTTCGCGAAGAACAAGCAGAAGACCATCCGTAAGCAGAACGGCCTGGGCATCTTCGCCACGCAGAGCCCGGAAGATGCGCTGAAGAGCGACATCTCCGCGGCCCTGATCGAACAGACCGCCACGCTGATTCTGCTGCCGAACCCGAACGCCAGCAAGAGCGACTACATGGATGGCCTGAAGCTGACCGAGGCCGAGTTCAAGGTGGTTACCGCGCTGGACGAGCGCTCGCGCTGCTTCCTGGTCAAGCAGGGTCATGCATCGAGCGTCTGCCAGCTCAACCTGCGCGGCATGGACGACATCCTGTCGGTGATCTCGGCCTCGACCGACAACATCGACATCATGCATCGCGTGCTGCAGACGGCAGCGGTCCGCAACCGTGTGACGGTGGACGAGTTGACCCCGGATCAGTGGCTGGACGCGTTCTACAAGAATCGAAAGGGCTCGGGCAAGCGGGCCGAACAGGATCAGGAGGAGACGGCATGAACCTGCCCACTCAAACGAACAAGGAAACTGCCATGACGACCGAAACCCAACGCAAGCCCATTCGCCGGCGTCGCATGGCGCCCCTGATGGCAGCCGTACTGACGCTGGGCCTGACCGTGAGCACCGGCACCAGCCCGGCGCAGGCGATGACCGTCTATGACCCGTTCAACTGGGTCATGAACTTCCTGCAGGAGATGAAGGCCGGCAAGGAGTACTTCGAGACGGCCGCGCGCTGGAGCCAGACGGCAGAGCAGTACGGCAAGACCATCGACAACTGGCTGTCCAAGCTGCAGAACTGGACCCAGATCATTGCTTCGCCGCTGATGCCGCCGACGCCCACGCTGACGAAGATTCCCGAGAACTGGAACGTGGCCGAAAAGTGCGGTGGCGATTCCATGATCAGCATGAGCGGCCTGATGGCGGTGCTGAACATGAGCCCGGGTGGCGATATCGGCGCGCAGCAGCGTGCGATCTGCTCGTACATCCAGGTGCTTGAGAACAAGAAGTACAATGAGACCGTCGAGGTCGTGCAGATGTCCATGCCGGCAATGGAGCAGATGCTGCAGCAGCTGCGCCGGATCCGCAATGCGTTCAAGAACGAAGGCGCGCTGCAGGAGGATATCTCCAACAACACGGCAACTGCGGTCGAACTCGATAAGGCATTCAAGAAGTGGGAAACCACCGTCAAGGTCTACGATCAGCAGATTCTTGCCCTTCAGGGGCGGCAGAAGAACCTGGCCGAGCGCGCGTTGCGTGGCGAGCGCAATCCGATTGGCAGCGTCATCAAGGCCGGCGCGCTGAAGGCCGCGCTTTCGAAGTGAATCACGTGCGCAACGCACTCCAGCAGGGCCCCGATGCGGGGCGGGTGATGTGATGAGTCAGGGAATGATGCACGGTATGGTGTTCAATGATCTGTTGCACGGCACGTTGTTCGCGTCGGTGGGCGACTTCGTCTTCTTCCGGCTGATCCTGGATTATCTGCGCGACGAGATCACCAACTTCGGTAACGGTATCCTGAGCCGGATGATGACCTGGGTCGGCACGATGGCGTTGGTGCTGATGACGCTGTGGGTGCTCATCCAAGGCTTCCGCATCGTGACCGGACGGAGCCGTGACTCGATGGCTGCACTGATGACGAACATGGCGCGCGCCGCCCTGATCGTTACCGTCGCGACGTCGATGGCGATGTTCGGAACCAAGCTGCAGAACTTCCTGACCGGCGATGTGCAGGACCAGATCACCTACATTGTGACCGGCAAGAAGTCGACCGCGGAGGAGCTGATCGACAAGAACCTGGGCTACATGCAGCTGGCACTCACGTCGGTAAGCGTGCTGGATGTGGCCGGCGACGTGGCGCTGGATAGTGCCAAGACCCGCGCGATGTGGTTCATCGGCCTGGGAACGGGCGGTCCCGCCGTGACTGCGGGTGCGATGCTGCTGCTGTACCAGATCGCGCTGGCGCTGTTCATCGGATTCGGACCACTGTTCATCCTGTGCCTGCTGTTCGAGCAGACAAAGTCGCTGTTCCAACGATGGTTGTTCTATGGCATCGGCACCATGTTCTCGATGGCGGTGCTGGCGGCGATGACCGGCATTGCCATGGAAATGGTGGCGCGCGTGGCGGCTTCGTTCTGGGGCGCGTCCGCGCTGGGTGCACTGCTGGGGTCGAACCTGACCGAGGGCATGAGCAGCATGGCGCTGCAGCAGGGCGGCATGGGCCTGATCCTGACGACGCTGATCCTGACTGCGCCCCCAATGGCCGCGATGTTCTTCCAGGGCACCCTGGGTACCTTCATGGCATATTCGCAGATAGGCGGTAGCGCGGTGCCGACGTCGCCGGGTCCGAATGGGCAGCCGCCGGGTTCTAGTGGGTCGAATGGCGGAGGATTCTTTATGCCAGCGATGCCTCCTGCTGATACGCAGATGCGAACGGGTGCTGCTGGGGCCCAGCGGTCAGGATTCACCGGCGAAGCGGCGCCTCATGCAGGCCAACGGGGTGCTGCGAACAACGATCGGAATTGAGGTCTGACTATGTCTAAACGATTTATGCGAGCCGTCGTCGCAACAATGCTCCTTCTAGTATTCTCGTCTGCAAGTGCGGAGGGGAACTGCCCTCCCGGTATGTATCCGATTGGAGGGCAGGGAGTACAGGGCTGCGCGCCGATTCCAGGAGCCAGTTCTGGGGGTAGCGCCACGATTCCTACTCCTCCTCCCAGGCCCTTGGGTGAATGGGTTAAGACCTGGGGCGCACTCGCTGGCTCATCCAGCGGTTCGGAGGGGGGCGCATCTGTAGGTGAACCCAGTGAGCGTGCTGCGAAGAGGGCCGCGATTTCGAATTGCGAGAAGAACGGTGGACGTTGCAGGATCGAGTTCACCTACCAGAATCAATGTGTGGCTGCTGTCACCTCGGAACTGGCATCCACCGGTACACAGTACGCCAGTTCGGGGACCGTGGAGAGCGCCGGGGAGCAGGCCATGCGAGACTGTCAGGCAGCAGGCGGGGCGCATTGCAAAATGATCTACTCGGCATGTTCCGCGCCGATCTTCCGCAAGTATTGACGGTGTGTCCAGGCCTCGCTCGGATGCCTGGTGGCTTTAGGGGAGCGTTTGTTGGTGCAGGGCGGTACACCACCGTCACTACCTTCACGCGATTTGCTCGGCAGTCAGAGGTACATGGCCGCTGCCTCCGTTCTTCAATGTCGTCCTGGATGCCTGATGCGATACTTTGTCGGAATTCTGGCAGTGTTTCGTTCTGGTCCTCGCCGGTAGCGGCTGAAGGCAACTGCCCTTCTGGTTTCTACCCAATTGGTGGGCAGGGTGTCAGCGGGTGCGCACCAATTCCCGGTGCAGTTGCTGGAACGGCCTCACCCTCTGCTCCCGCTCCTGCTCAGCCGTTGGGGGAGTGGTTGACAAGATGGGGAGCCGTGGCTGAATCGCCTACGTCAAATCTCGTCGGCACCGCAGCCAATGAGTCCAGCGAGCGGTGTGCGGTGGATGTAGCGATAAAGAAGTGCGCGGCAGAGGGTGCAAAGGACTGCAAGTCTTCGGTCACCTATTACAACCAATGCGTTGCATTCGCTGTACCGTCCTCAGGAAAGGGGCAGGGCTCCTTGGATACGGCGGTGGATGCAGAGACCGTAGCTGGAAATGCAATTGGTCATTGTCGGGATACCGGAGGCGGAAATTGCGCCGTCGTCTATTCCGAATTCTCCTTGCCCGTCTTCCGGAAGTATTGATAAGGCGTCAGATAGGTCAGCAGAGTCGATCCCGCTTTTATGTGATCAAGTCCGCTTTTCGCTCCGTTCCCCCTTCGACGACTGAAGCCTCCTCGAAGTAAGCTGCCTGCGCGTCAAAATTCCGGCGCATCAGTGCCATCGAACGCAGGAGCTTTCCCGTCCATGAGGACGCTGACGACCCGCGGTGCGGGTGACGCACCCCCACAACACCACCGCCGCAGGGCCGGGGCTATCATCCGCTCTGGCGGACACCGGGGCCTGCGGCGCACTGCGCGGTGTCCCGGCCGGCGCACGGGTACTGGCAAGACGGGATCGAAGGAGTGGCAGGGGATGCAGAAGGGGAGCGGCACGAACATGGACAATGCGTTGGCGTTCGTGCCGTCCGGCGCGAACCTGCTGGAAGCCGTGCGCGGTGATCTGACCGGCAATGGCATCGACGACCAGTTGCTGGTGATCGATCAGCCCGCCCCCGATGGCCTGGTGCCGGGCGAGCACGGTCCCAACCGGGTGCTGTTGTTGCTGCTGGGCGATGCTGCCGGCCGATGGCAACTGGCGGCGCGCAACGACAAGCTGGTGCCATGCTCTACCCGCGGCGGCATTGCCGGTGATCCCTTCGCCTACGTGACGATCGAGGATGGCGCGTTCAGCGTGATCACCAACGGCGGCAGCCGCGAGCGCTGGAGCAGCACCTACACGTTCCGCTACGCGCCGTCCGAGCAGGTCTGTTGGGTCCATGGCGTGCAGCGCCGGGTGGTCGACACCGAGACCGAGGCAACCCACACCCGTGACTTCTCGGCGGCCGAGCTGGGTAGGGTACGGTTTGAGGACTTTGACCCGTCCGTGGTTGCCGACGTGAGCTTGCCTTGAGTGCCGCGCCTGTGAGGAGGCAGGAGGACCCCACGATGATCGAGCAGGAGTTTGACCGTGTCGCAGGATAGAGAATCGCAATTGTTGCGACAGGCCACGGAGGCCGGCATCACCTCGTCCCGGGAACTGGCCAACTTCATGGCGCAGGCCGGGCATGAATCCCGTGGCTTGAGCCGTCTCAACGAGAGTTTCAACTTCACCCGGGGCATCTCGCAGATCCCGGTGGAAGCAGCGTGGCGCAATGGCAACGGTGCGCTGGAGAGCGCCCGCCAGGAAGCGCTGCGTGGCCACCCGGAAAACCTGGCTGAGCTGATGTACGGCGGGCGCATGGGCAACGATGCCCCTGGCGACGCACTGAAGTATCACGGCCGCGGCTATCTGCCGCTGGTCGGCAAGGAGAACTATGAGCGTGCCGGCAAGGCGCTGGAACTGGACCTGGTGAATCACCCGGAACTGGCCGCGCAGCCCGAGCACGCAGGTCGCATTGCCGTGTGGCAGTGGCAGACGCGGGTGCCGGAGGCGGCGCGCGAGGATGTGCGCGAAGCCACGCGTGCCCTGAATGGCGCGCTCAACGGCATCGAAGCCCGCCAGCAGCGTTTTGACGTGTGGCAGCAGAAGCTGACCCCCGATGTGATGGCGCGCCTCGAGCGTGGCGAAGTGGGGGCGCCTGCCCAGCAGGCAACGGGACGCGACATGTCGCAACCGGGCGAGCCGGGATACACGCTGTTCTCGGGAGCGCGCCAGCACCTGCAGCAAATGGGGCCGCAAAGCGGTCTGCGCAGCGTGCAGGAACTGGACAATGCCGCCGGCGCACTGGCGCTCAGCGCGCAGAAGGCCGGAATGTCGCGTATCGATCACCTGTTGGCCGGCAATGACGGTCGCACGTTGTTTGCCGTGCAGGGCGCGCTGGGTGACCCGGCCATGCTGCGCGCTTCGGTCGATCGCGAACAGGCGGCGCAGCAGCCACTGGCGCAGAGCAGCCAGCAGTTGGCTACCAGCGTCGCCCAGCAGGACCCGGCGGCTGCGCTTGCCCGCGAGCAGGAGCAGCGTTCTCGATCCCTGTAGCACCTGATGCCTGCGGGCAGGGTGCCCGCAGGCGCTTTACGTACGACGCGTGGCGCCCTGTGGCGCCGACATGGAAACCCACTCGTAAGGACACCACATGCGAATCGTTCCCCCGAATGCCCGGCACGCCGCCGCTCTCTGCAGTGCATCCGTGCGCCGCCTGCCGCCACTCTGGCTGCTGTCACTTGGACTCACCGCAGCGTCGGCACAGGCTCAGGAGGCCGCGTCACCCGTCGTGGAGACGCCCCCCGCTGCCGAGGTGGCCGTTGAAGCGCCTGCAGGGACGGCGCCCGTTGCAGTACCCATGGCGGCCGAAGCTGTTGTCGCGGCACCGGCTCCCGAAGTACGGGTTGCCGCGACTCCCCCTGTGACACCTGTGGTGGACGCGCAGCCGGCGCCGGCTGCGGACCCGGCGCCTGCGCCCGTTGCGCCCGCAGCGGCGGCGCCTGTGGCTGCACCGCCTGCCGTCGTCGAGCCAGCCGTCCCGGCGGTAGCTCCCGCGCCACCCGCCTTGGTCATCGTGCCGTTGCAGCCCGAGCAGGCCACCGAGCGCGCGCTTGGCGCCCGTTGCCCGGTGGATCTGGCCGGGCGGCTGGCGACCCAGGGCGAGCTGCTGATCGGCGCCTGCCAGGGCAGGATGCCGGCGCATCTGGCCGCGCTGCTGGTCGCGCTGCCCCAGCAGGACATCCACCTGCCGCGCAGCTGGCGCGAGCGTGAGGTGCAGCAGAAGGCGTGGTTCAAGGCGGTGCCGGGCTACGGCCAGCGCCCGGACTTCATCGTGCGGATCGGCGACATCTGGGTGCGCTCGCTGGAAGGGCGCGACGCCGACAGCACGTTCTATCTGGTGTCAGCACCGTTCACCTGCAGCGACCAGGTCGCCAACCGAGATGAGTACGGCGCGGAGCCGGTCCGCGTGCCAGCGGGTGATTGCCGCGAGGCCTATGTGGCCCAGCGTGTGTACCAGGTCCGCGGGGACGCGGCGCCGAGGGATGTGACCGCCGATGCCATGCCGGCCATGCCCCCGGTCACGGAGGCCGATCGTGCGCGTCAGCTCTCGCGTAAGGGACGGATCAGCCTGGACCATAGCAAGTTGCAGTACGGCCCGGCCATGCGCTGGTTCGTGCAGTACCCGGAGTCTGCGCAGAAGGGCGGTCCGCGCGCCTACGGTGACTGGAACCGCGAGCACATCGCGTTCGTGGTCTGGACGGGGGATCGCTTCGAGCTGCGTGAGAAGGTCGCGCGGGCGCAGTGGCCCTGTGACCCGGTAGCGCCGGGCGATCGCGCCTGTGGTGGCTTCCCGGATTCCGGGCCGGATCTGTTCGTAACCGCCGGTGCGTCGGCGCCGGTCGCGGCCTCCAGCCCCTGACGCGCGATGCTGAAGTAAAGCGGGAGCCGGAATGACCGGCTCCCGCGCTGTTCATCAGGCCTGCATGCTGCGGGTCTGGTTCTGCTGTTGTTCCAGTTGCTGATCGCGGTCCTGTGCCAAGCGCTGTCCCGCGGCTTGCTGATCAATCCGCTGGCTGCTCTGCTCCAGCGGCGTGTTCATCGCCACCGCCGTGTCCACCGACACACGCAGGTGTGCCGGGTCGCCGCCCTGGCCCTGCACCGCGAAGCTGCGTGAGGCGTCGGCATTCATCACCACCTCGTCGATGCGCTTGCCGCCTGCAGCGTGCATCTCCGCCGCCAAGCTACCGGCCAACTGCGTACTCATCACATCCGGCACGCGGCCGACGCGAACGTCCTGCGCATGCACGCCACGGATCGCATCGTTGAACAATGGGTTGCCCAGGTGGTTGGCATCGTCCATGCGCAGCATGCTGGTGTGATGGCCGTTCTTCTCCGCCTCGCGGCGTGCCGGTTCACCGGGCTGCAGCGGGCCGCGGATGTGGTCGTACAGATCGATGGCGCCGCCCGGGATGCCCCGTGCCGCGCGGGTGACGCCGCGACGCAGTGACTCGACGTCATCGCGGTACTCCTCGATCATCTTGGCGTTGTCTTTTGCCAGCTTCTGGGTTTCCGGATGTTTCAGTACCGAGCCTTCGTCGAGGAAGTTGCCCAGTTTGTGCGCGCCGAACGAGCTGGTCGCCGCAATGATCGGCCGGTCCGGAATCAGATCACGCAGGGCGTGATTGCTGAAGCCGTTTGCCGCGAGCGTCTTGATCTCGTCGGGCTTGGCATAGATGCGGACCTGGCCGAAATGCGGCGAGGCGGCGCTGACCGGATCGGACGCCATGACGTGATTGATCATGGTGTTGCCGCCTTCCGGAATGCGGTAGCTGAGGCTGACCGCGCCGTAGGCATTGAAGGTCTCGCCCTTGACGTTGAAGTGGTGCGAGGTGATCTGGGCCAGAGCGCCACCGAGAGAGTGGCCGGTGACGGTGACTTCGGGGGGGCGCTGTCCGAGATCCTGCCCCTCCTTCTTGGCATAGGCGAGGGCGCGTTGGGTCAGCGCGATGGCGTCCGGTGCTTGGACGTTGGTGCGGGCGACAACCATGCCACCATCGGTCAGGATCGCATCGCGGGCGAACTGTTCGGTGCCGCGATGTGCGACGACAATTTCATTGGTGTCGACTCGCTGGTAGATCGTTCCCTGATAACCGTTCAATCGATTATCAACGTGCTCGAGGATCTTGTACTCATGCCCGTTGATCGCTACGAGCTCTTCCTTGCCGGGAGCGCGTCGACCGACCGCACGGTCCTTGTACACGTCGTCGGAAATACCCGCATAGTCTTGGCTGCTGAGGCTCATTGGCGGACCTCATTGGCTTCAAGTGAAGCCGAGAACAGCGAATTCTGCAGCTCAGGGCGGAACTTGGTGGGGTCTTCTTGGCCGCTTGCGCCGTAGTCAGGAATCTCGTTCACGCGCGGATAGTCTGAACGAGGATAGTGGCGAGTCTCGGTCTCGCCTTTGACGAATGGCGCTGCTTCAATAAATGAAAGGAAGCGCGTCTCGCCCTCGGCCCCCGTCGCCTTCAGCATCGCGCCTGCACCGGTGAACTCCCACTTGCAGACACCGCGACCGTAGTAATCCTCGTCCAGCATGCGGTCGATGTATACAGTGCCCCGGTACTCACCATCAGCGACCTTGCGCAGCTCCACCGGCTCCTGGCTGGTGATGCGTGCGGCGGTACCGGTGGCTGGTTCGATGTAGCCGCACTGGTCTTCGTTGGTGACGTCGTACTGCGCTACGCCTTCGACCACTGCGAAATCACCGGGGGCATCCTTCAGGCGCAGCACCAGTTCATAGGCCTTGCGCGGGCTGGGGTTGAGCTTGGCGAGGCCACGCCCACCCTGGGCGACATCGGCTTCAGCAGCGGCACGTTCCTGGTTCATGGCGGTCTCCGGATTGCAGGCGGTCAATAGAAGCAGAGCAAGGCACGGGATCATCTTGTGGCGCAATGTCGGCCTCCTTGGGGGTAGGGATGGTTGAACTGGCAGCTCATGGCGCGAGTTTCTGCACAGTGGTGGTGGTTGAGAACAGCGCGTCGCGCAGCTCTTCCTTGTACTCCGAAGGATTCTCTTTGCCGCTGGCAGGGTAGTTGGCAGCAAGCTCGGCGCGAGGATAGGCAACCCTCGGATAATAGAGAGTCAATGGGCTCCTCGCGTCCATGCGCTCCTTGTCGACGAACGTCAGGAATCGCGTATCCGCCTCGCCGGTCGTAGCGCGCAACATCGCACCGACTCCCGTCAGCGCCCAATGGCAGACACCACGCCCGTAGTAATCCTCGTCCTGCATGCGGTCGAGGTAGAACGTGCCGCGGTATTCGTGCTCGCCGACCTCGTGCAGGGTGACGGGCTCCTGGCTGGTGATGCGGCCTGCAGTGCCCGTTGCAGGCACGATCCGTCCACAGTCTGCGTAGTTGCTGGCGTCGTACTGGGCCGAGCCCTCAACAATCGCGAACGGGCCCGGCGCGTCCTTCAGTGTCAGCACCAGCTCGTAGCCCTGCTTTGGTGCAGGATTGAGCTTGGCCAGGCCGCGTCCACCTGCGGCAACGTCACGCTCTGCGTCCGCGTAGGGCGAGCAGGCCGTCAGTGCCAGCAAGAGGCCCATCGGTACCAGATGGCGTCCCTTGCGTGTCGGCATGGCTACATCCATGGCGGCATCCTGCATCGTGCGTCCGTGTCCATATATCCTTCCCTGGTGACAGGTTTATCGATTATGGAGTGTTCTGGAAACCTGACGCCAGCGACGGCAGGGCGTCTGCGACGGAATTTTGACGCATTCAGCGTTCAGTGGTGTCGCCGAATCGATTGCGGCACGGGCGATTCGAGGTTCGCGGGGCGATTGCGCCTCGCGCTCGACATTTCGCCGCCAATTTGTGACAAAGGTCTCAAATTCACCCAATGCTCACGCAAGCGAACATCACGCCATGAACTACACCATCCGTGCCGAAGCCATTGATGATCACGCCACCCTCCATGCGCTCACCGAGGCCGCATTCCGGGATGCTGCGCACAGCAGCCATACCGAGCAGTTCATCGTCGATGCCCTGCGCGCCCGCGGGGAGCTGAGCGTTTCGCTGGTGGCCGAGATGGACGGCAAGGTGATCGGCCATGTGGCGGTGTCGCCGGTGACGATCAGCGATGGCAGCACGGGCTGGTTCGGCCTGGGACCGATCTCGGTATTGCCCGCGTGGCAGGGGCAGGGCATCGGTGCGGCCCTGATGCACGCCGCACTTGAAGCGCTGCGTCAGCAGGGTGCACATGGCTGTGTATCGCTGGGCGAGCCGGCCTATTATGGTCGCTTCGGCTTCCGTGCCGAGCCGGGCCTGGTCCTGCCGGGTGTGCCTGCAGAGTACTTCCAGGCACTTTGCCTGCAGCCTCCGCTGGCACAGGGCGAGGTGCAGTACTCACCGGCCTTCGAGGCGACGGCCTGATCCGGGCCTGGCACGTTCCGGCTCAGGGCGCCCGCCAGACGGTCGGTTCGGGTTGCGGCTTCGGAATGCGGTAGCCGCCGATGTGTTCAAGCAGTTCGTTGGTACGGCGCTGCTCGACCAGTACCTCACGCAGCAGGTTGCGCACGGCGAAGATGGCGAACGGCACCAGGATCCAGACCAGGCTGATGCCCAGCGCAAACAGGGTCAGCAGGGCTTTTGCACCATCCATGCACGGCGTTCCTTGGTCGAAAGCAGCCACGCTAGCACGTGGCCGCTGCCGACGGATGTCAGCCGTTATGCCGAAGATGGATGAGCGGATACGGACGGCCTTGCGAATCGAGCGGTGAGCGGCCGCTTTCGACGAAGCCCATGCGCAGGTAGAAGCCGACGGCCTGTGCGTTCTGTTCGTTGACGTCAGTGCTCAGCTGCGGATGCTGGGCAAGTGCATGTTGCAGCAGTTGCCGGCCGATCCCGGTGCCACGTACGTCGGGATCGATGAACAGCGCTTCCATGTGCGTGCCGTCGATCAGCATGAAGCCCAGCGGCCGATCCTGTGCATCGACAGCAACGGTCATCGGCGCCTGCGGCAGGAAACCGGCCACTTCGGCATCGATGGCCTGGCGGTCTTCGGCACTGAGGAAGTCGTGGGTGGCGTCGACGGCGCGACGCCAGAGGTCGACAAGGGCGGCGCCGTCGTCGGCGCGAGAGGGGCGCAGGGTGGTCATGGGTTCACCAAGGTGCTTCGGAAGAGTGCGAAGTATGAGGCTTTCCGGTAGCGCCTGCAGGCGAAGATTCATCCCGCGTCGCGGTGGCGGATGAAGGGGCTGTGCGCAGTCGCGTCCGCGCGCAGCACCCCCCCATCCTCGAAGTCATCGCTGTCGTTGAAGGGCACGATTGGCCACTGCCGCCAGTGCGTCAGTCGCTCGCGGTAGGAGAGGGTGGCTGCAACCAGTGCTTCATCGTGGGCCTGCACGCGTTCCGCTGCAAGCCCGGAACGCACGCCATGCACCACGCATGGCTCCATCACCTCGAAGCCGACGTAGCGCAGGCTGTACATCAACGGCCACAGCAGCAATCGGGTGTCGCCTTCGCGGCCGTCCACCGCGCATGCCCGTGCCGATGAACCGGTGGTGACGCTCAGCAATGCACGCTTGCCCTGCATCACGCCATGTTCGTGGCGCTGACGGCTGTTGTACATCGGCCCATATACCAGCACGCGGTCCAGCCAGCCCTTGAGGATGGCTGGCGCCGCGAACCACCACAGCGGGAACTGCAGGATCACCAGGTCTGCCACCCGCAGCAGGTGCAGGTGACGTCGCACATCGGCGGGTAACTGCTCCAGTTCGGCGCTGTGGCGTTGTTCGCGCTGGGCATCGAAGCGCTCGGGCTGCAGGCGCCGTGGATGGTGCCAGGCCGCTTCCAGCGGATCGAAGCCTTCCGCATACAGGTCGACCACATCCACCTGCGAGTGGTCGTGCCTCAGCTGCTCGGCCGCCTGCGCGGCGAGGTGGGCATTGAAGGAGCGGGGTTCGGGGTGGGCAAGCAGGATCAGG
The DNA here is from genome assembly GCF_029841665.1 of Stenotrophomonas sp. GD03819. Classification (NCBI taxonomy): domain Bacteria; kingdom Pseudomonadati; phylum Pseudomonadota; class Gammaproteobacteria; order Lysobacterales; family Lysobacteraceae; genus Stenotrophomonas; species Stenotrophomonas sp. GD03819. The sequence continues at coordinate 17,837 of NZ_JAOCEW010000004.1, read as the reverse complement.
GCGCGCATGGGCGAGGTGTTCGAGGAGTGTGCGACCATCCTCGCGGTGCCGGCATGCCCCGGCAATTACGCACCTTGAGGTAACCATGGCCTATCCGGGCGATGTCTATGCCGCCGATTGCTCGGCGCGCGATGCGCTGGCGCTGATCTCCGGCAAGTGGGTGATGCTGCTGCTGCCGGCATTGGCGCAGGGCCCGCTTCGCAACGGCGCGTTGCTGCGGAAGATCGAAGGCATCTCGCAGAAGGTGCTGACCCAGACTCTGCGACAGCTGGAGCGCAATGGGCTGGTCGAGCGGTGTGACCGGGGCAGCAAACCGCTGCATGTCGAGTACCGCCTGACCGAGGTCGCGCACGGTCTGGTCGAGACGTTGTCCGCCCTGGACCGCTGGGCGGAGCACAATTTCCCGGCGCTGGATGCGGCCCGCGAGCGCTTCGACGCGCGCTAGCGGCGCCTGCACGGCCCGGGGCGTACAATGGCCCCGGCGGCCATCCTGGCCCTGCACACACGCGAGAACCGCCATGACCGACGCCCTGGGCGTGCCGGTGCACGACACCGATGAACACTGGATGCGCCACGCGCTGGCGCTGGCCGAGCGCGCGCAGCGCGAGTTCGACGAAATTCCGGTCGGAGCCGTGCTGGTGGGTGCCGATGGCCAGCTGCTGGGGGAGGGCTGGAACCTCAACATCGCCTCGCACGACCCCAGCGCGCACGCCGAGATCGTGGCGATGCGGGCCGGCGGAAAGCTGCTGGCGAACCACCGCCTGCTCGGCAGCACGCTGTATGTGACCCTGGAGCCGTGCGCGATGTGCGCGATGGCGATCGTGCATGCACGCGTCGCCCGTCTGGTCTACGGCGCCAGTGACCCCAAGACGGGCGCCTGCGGCAGCGTGTTCGACCTCATTGGCGACGCCCGCCACAACCATCGCGTCGAGATTCACGGCGGGGTGCTGGCCAAGGAAGCCAGTACACGCCTGACCAATTATTTCCGCGCCAAACGTGGCAAGCCGCCGCTGCTGCTGGAAGACCACGCCGGCGAGGGCTGAGGGGCGAACGGGTATGATGGGCGCCTCTTTTCATTACCGGTAGGCCGCGCGCCTGCCCAGCAACGAGGCGACACAATGGCGGACACCGGCGCGGCCAACGAACGACTGATCTGGATCGACCTGGAAATGACCGGGTTGGACACCGACAACGATTCGATCATCGAGATCGCCACCGTGGTCACCGATGCCCAGCTCAACGTGCTGGCCGAGGGCCCGGAATTCGCCATCCATCATCCGCTGGAAACGCTGGAAGCGATGGACGAGTGGAACCGCAACCAGCATCGTCGTTCGGGCCTGTGGCAGCGCGTGGTGGACAGCACCACCACGCTGGCCCGGGCCGAGGCGCAGACCGTGAACTTCCTGGCACAGTGGATTCCGGCCGGCCTGTCGCCGATGTGCGGCAACTCGATCTGCCAGGACCGCCGCTTCCTGCACCGCCAGATGCCGCGCCTGGAGAAGTATTTCCACTACCGCAACCTGGACGTGTCCACGGTGAAGGAACTGGCCAAGCGATGGGCGCCGACCGTGGCCGCCGGCGTCGGCAAGAACAGCAACCACACCGCGCTGAGCGACGTGCACGACTCGATCGCCGAGCTGCGCCACTACCGCCAGTTCATGGGGGCGCTGTCGGGGTTGCCGACAGCCTGATTGGTGGTGCCAATCAGCGGCAGGCACTACCAATCAAATGGACACCACCGGTGCTGAGAAACGGGGGTAGAACCGCTCCCCCGGTTTCCACTCTCAAGGAGACCAGTTGGGTCCCGGGTCGGGACCCCTGCCATACAGGTTGACTGCCCGGGCGCAAGTGAAATGAACCGGTCGGCAACCGTTGGGGCAGGTCTGGCGTGCGACTTCGGTGCCGAGCGCCAATTCATTGTCGCTGCGGAAGACCACTTCAAACCGGCCGGTGTCGTAGTGCTGCAATGCGTAGGCGCATCTTTCAGTGAACGAGGCAATGATCTCGCACTGTGTTCCGCTGCGCTTGTTACAGGTCTTCAATGCCTGTTTCTCGGCAGCCTTCTGTTTGTGTTGGCGAACGCTCCAGCCGAGGAGTGTGCCATTCGGCGAACGGGCAAATGCAACCCATTCGGAGCCCATCTTTACTCGGGTGGTTGGTGCGGACGGAGAAAGTCCGGCGTCGCCACCACCGCCTCCGGGAATCGGCGCACAACCCAACACGCCTTGCCCGCCAATGGGGTAGGAACCCGGTGGGCATCGACCTTCGGCCTTGACGATGTGAGGCAGGCCGAGAGCAGCCAGGAAAAGGGGGCAGATCAGCAGTAGTCGGGCGAGCATGGGGCGTCCTTGCCTGGGTTGTTCCATGACCCCATGCAAGCGGGGCCGCTACTGGGATCATAGACCGGTGCCGAGGGCGCTACCACCCTCCGTTCAACTCCCTGGCGCTAAGATCAGCGCCATGAACGAGCCCATCCTGCTCCCCCGCGACATCGCCCACGACGCCCGCGACTGGTCCGACCTGCAGCGGGCGGTGGCGCTGCTGGAAGCGCCGACCCTGACCGCGCGCATGGCCAACCTGGTTGGCACGCCGCTGGAGTTCGCGGTGAAAGCACTGCCCAGTTCGGTCTCCAACCGCATCCACGGTGCGGTGCAGGCGGCGCTGACCAAATCGGCGCAGGCCGCGCTGTGGAGCATGGACAACACCCCGGGCAAGGGGGCCTCCACCCGCTGGCACAAATTGGCGGCGGCCACCTCCGGCGCGGTCGGCGGGGCATTTGGCTTTGCGGCCTTGTTCATCGAGCTGCCGGTGTCGACCACCATCATGATGCGCGCGGTGGCCGACGTGGCCCGCAGCGAGGGCTTTGACCTGTCCGAGTTCAGCACCCGCCAGGCCTGCCTGGAGGTGTTCGCGCTGGGTGGCAACTCGCCGCGCGATGACGCCAGCGAGACCGGCTACTACCTGGCCCGCGGCTTCACCACCGACGTGATGCGCCACCTGTCGGCCGAATTGGCCGGGCGCGTGGTGTCCGGCCGCGACCTGACCCTGGGCGTGGCACCGAAGGAGGCCGGCAAGCTGCTGGCGAAGATGGTGGAGAAAGTGGCGGCGCGTTTCGGCGTGGTGGTCACCGAGAAATTCGCCGCGCAGGCGGTGCCGATTGTCGGTGCCGCTGCAGGTGCAACGCTCAATACCATGTTCACCGACTACTACCAGGACATGGCGCGCGGTCACTTCATCGTGCGCCGGCTGGAGCTGAAGTACGGGGAAGACGTGGTGCGCACCTGCTATGACCGCGTGGCGCATGGCGCGGTAAAGATCGAACCCCGCCTGGAGTAGATCCACGCCATGCGTGGATGAGCCTTCATGCCGGGCCATCCTTGCCTGCCGGGCACAACTGTTTTGCCACAACACGCCTGTTGCCTTTCGCAGGCGGTCCCCATTCTTGCTGGCACTCCCCCCGCAAGAGATGTCCGCCATGTTGTTCACCTCCCACCGTCTGGGCCCGCTGACCCTGCCCAACCGCATCGTGATGCCGCCGATGACCCGCTCGCGTGCGGCTGCCGGCAACGTTGCTACCGCCGAGATGGCGACCTACTACGCGCAGCGTGCCAGTGCCGGCCTGATTGTCAGCGAAGGCACCCAGATCAGCCCGCAGGGCCAGGGCTATGCCTGGACGCCGGGCATCCACAGCCCCGAACAGGTAAAGGGCTGGCGGCAGGTGACCGATGCGGTGCACGCCGCCGGTGGCCGCATCAACGCGCAGTTGTGGCACGTCGGCCGCGTCTCGCATGTGGCCCTGCAGCCCGATGGCGCAGCGCCGGTGTCTTCCTCGGCATTGCTGGCCGATGGCGTGAAAGTGTTCGTCGACCCGACAGGGGCAGGTCCCGAAGCCGGCGTCGGCGAGATGATCCAGCATTCGATGCCGCGTGCGCTGCGCGAAGACGAGATTCCGGGCGTCGTCGCCGATTACGCGCAGGCCGCCCGCAATGCGCTGGAGGCGGGCTTCGACGGCGTCGAACTGCATGGCGCCAATGGCTACCTGATCAACCAGTTCATCGACTCGCAGGCCAACCAGCGTACCGATGGCTATGGCGGTTCGCTGCAGAACCGGCTGCGCTTCCTGCGCGAGGTCGTGCAGGCGGTGGTCGAGGTTGCCGGTGGCGAGCGTGTGGGCGTGCGCCTGGCGCCGCTGACCACGCTGCAGGGGGCGGTGGACGATACGCCGCAGGCGACCTATCTGGCTGCCGCACACCTGCTCGGTGAGATGGGGGTGGGCTACCTGCACATTGCCGAAGCGGATTGGGATGATGCGCCGCTGATGCCGGTGGCGTTCAAGCAGGCGCTACGCATGGTCTACCCGGGCACGCTGATCTACGCCGGCAAGTACACCGCCGAGCGCGCCAGGCAGGCGCTGGCCGAAGGCTGGGCCGACCTGATCGGTTTCGGCCGGCCGTTCATTGCCAACCCGGACCTGCCTGAGCGCCTGCGTACGGGTGCAGAACTGAATCCGCCGGATCGCGCCACATTTTTCGGTGGTGGTGCGAAGGGTTTCACCGATTACCCGGCGCTGGAAGAGGCCGCCGAGGCCTGATGCCCATCGGTGGGTGCCGACCGTTGGTCGGCACTCCCGGGTTGGATCAGGGCTTGTCGCGCACCAGCGCGTCCGCTTCGACCACGCCGCCATCCTTGCCATGCAGGTACAGGTGCATGTCCTGCTGCGGGTACGGGATGTTGATGCCGGCCTTGTCATAGCCCAGCTTCAGCTGTTCCAGCAACGTGACTTTGGTACCGAACCAGTCGGCCGACTTCACGTAGCAGCGGATGCCGAGGTTGATCGCGTGCGCGCCGAGTTCGTATACCACCACGTCCGGTGCTGGCGTCTGCAGCACGCGCGGGTCGGCCTTCATCAGCGCCAGCGCGGTGTCGCGTGCCAGCTGGATGTTGTCTTCGTAGCCGATGCCGATCACCAGTTCGACGCGGCGCGTCGGTTCGGCGGTGAGGTTGATGATCGGCGCGGCGGTGATCAGTGTGTTCGGAATGGTGGTGTGCTGGTTGTCGGCGCCGGTAAGCACGGTCTGGAAGATGCGCACTTCGCGCACGGTGCCGGTCTGGCCGGCCACGGTGACCACATCGCCCACGCGGAACGGTCGCAGCGTCACCAGCATCACGCCCGAGGCGATGTTGGACAGCGAATCCTTCAATGCCAGGCCGACCGCCAGGCCAGCGGTGCCGAGCACGGCCAGCAGCGGGGTGATCTGCACGCCCAGCGTGCCGATCGCCAGCACCACTACGATCACAATCGATGCGGCATACACCACGTTGCGCAGAAAGCTGCCGAGCATCGGATCCACGCCCATGCGCGCAGTGGCGCGCGGCATCGCATTGGACAGGCGTCGTGCCACCCACATGCCGACCAGCAGCACCACGATGGCGGCCAGCAGCGGCACACCATAGGTCTCCAGCAGGCGTTCCCAGTCGAGCGAGTGGAACCAGGGCGTTGCGGCGGGCGAGGGCGGTGCTGCGGCGATCATGCGGAAATTCCTTTGCTGCTGCGGGACAGGTGCGAGGTACGCGTGGCGTGCAAGGACGCCAGAAACAGCAAGCCCCGCAGAGGCGGGGCTTGCGTGCAGCAGCAGTATCGGCTGACGCCGATGAACACGACGTCAGCCTGCGGCCTTTACGGCATCAGCCGTTGGCCTTCAGCTTGGCCAGGCGCAGCCAGGTATCGACCACGGTGTCCGGGTTCAGCGACACCGACTCGATGCCTTCCTGCATCAGCCACTCGGCCAGATCCGGGTGATCGGACGGGCCCTGGCCGCAGATGCCGACATACTTGCCCTTGGCACGTGCTGCCTTGATCGCCATCGACAGCAGCTTCTTCACTGCCGGGTTACGCTCGTCGAACAGGTGCGCGACGATCGACGAGTCGCGGTCCAGGCCCAGGCTCAGCTGGGTCAGGTCGTTGGAGCCGATCGAGAAGCCGTCGAAGATTTCCAGGAATTCATCGGCGAGCAGTGCGTTGGACGGCACTTCGCACATCATGATGATCTTCAGGCCGTTCTCGCCCTGCTTCAGGCCGTTCTGTTCCAGCACCTCGATGACCTTGCGGCCTTCTTCCAGGGTGCGCACGAACGGAATCATGACCCACAGGTTGTCCAGGCCCATTTCGTTGCGCACGCGCAGCACGGCCTTGCACTCCAGCGCGAAGGCGGCCGAGAAGCTCGGGTCGACGTAACGGCTGGCGCCGCGGAAGCCGATCATCGGGTTCTCTTCGTGCGGCTCGTAGTTGCTGCCGCCGATTAGGTTGGCGTACTCGTTGGACTTGAAGTCCGACAGGCGCACGATCACGGCGTTCGGTGCAACCGAGGCGGTGAGGGTGGCGATGCCTTCGGCCAGGCGGTCCACGTAGAAGCTGACCGGATCACCGTAGCCGGCGATCTTCTCGTCGATCTTCTTCTTGGTCGCCGCGTCCTGGCGGTCGTACTCCAGCAGCGCGTTCGGGTGGATGCCGATGTGGCTGGCGATGATCATTTCCAGGCGGGCCAGGCCGATGCCGGCGTTCGGCAGCTGGCCGAAGTCGAAGGCACGTTCCGGGTTGGCCACGTTCATCATGATCTTCAGCGGTGCCGGCGGCATGTTGCCCAGATCGGTGGTGGTGCGCTCGAAGCCGAGCTTGCCTTCGTAGATGAAGCCGGTATCGCCTTCAGCGCAGCTGACGGTGACCAGCTGGCCATCTTCGATGACCTTGGTGGCGTTGCCCGAACCGACCACGGCCGGCACGCCCAGCTCGCGCGCGATGATCGCGGCGTGGCAGGTACGGCCACCACGGTTGGTGACGATGGCCGAGGCGCGCTTCATCACCGGCTCCCAATCGGGATCGGTCATGTCGGCGATCAGCACGTCGCCCGGCTGCACGCGGTTCATGTCGTCCAGCGTCTTCACCACGCGGGCTACGCCCGAGCCGATCTTGGCACCGACGGCACGGCCTTCGGCCAGCACGTTGCCGCCCTTTTCGGTCAGCGCGAAGCGCTCGATCTGGGTGGCGTGGCTGCGCGACTTCACCGTTTCCGGGCGCGCCTGCACGATGAACAGCTTGCCGCTGACACCGTCCTTGGCCCACTCGATGTCCATCGGGCGGCCGTAGTGCTTTTCGATGACCAGCGCCTGCTTGGACAGTTCCTGCACGTCCTCGTCGCTGATCGAGAAGGTGTTGCGCAGCTCTGCCGGGGTGTCCTCGATCTTCACGCGCTCGCCGGGGACGTCCGAATACACCATGCGGATCGCCTTGCTGCCGAGCGAGCGGCGCAGGATCGCCGGCTTGCCGGCCTGCAGGGTGGGCTTGTAGACGTAGTACTCGTCCGGGTTGACCGCACCCTGCACGACCATTTCGCCCAGGCCGAACGAGGAGGTGACGAACACCACGTCGCGGAAGCCGGACTCGGTGTCTAGGGTGAACAGCACGCCGGAGGAACCGACGCCCGAACGCACCATCAGCTGCACGCCGGCGGACAGGAACACGTCCTCATGCTTGAAGCCGTGGTGCACGCGGTAGGCAATGGCACGATCGTTGTACAGCGAGGCGAACACTTCCTTGACCTTGTGCACGACGTCGTCGGCACCGGTGACGTTGAGGAAGGTTTCCTGCTGGCCGGCGAAGGATGCATCCGGCAGATCCTCGGCGGTGGCCGACGAACGCACGGCCACGGCCACGTCGCCGCCGCCATTGTCGGCGCTCAGCTTGGCGTAGGCGGTGCGGATGTCCTGGTCCAGCTGCGGCTGCAGCGGCGCGTCGATCACCCAGCTGCGGATCTCCTTGCCCGCGGCGGTCAACGCGTTGACGTCTTCAACGTCCAGCGTGGCCAGCTTGTCGAAGATGCGCTTGGACAGGTCGTTGTGCGCGATGAAGTCCTTGAAGGCTTCAGCGGTGGTCGCATAACCTCCGGGAACGGAGACGCCCAGACCGGCCAGATTGCCGATCATCTCGCCCAGCGAGGAATTCTTGCCGCCTACGCGGGCCAGGTCGGCCAGACGCAGTTCGTGCAACCACAGGATGTTCTCGTTCAAGCGCGATGCTCCGTTTGGCCATCGCCCGAGGCGGGCTGAGTGGCCGCGTCCGTAGGAAGAAGCCGATATGATGCCGGGCAGACCGCTGTCGACACAAGCTTGTGTTGGCGGCTCTTTTAGGCTTCGTAGGGGGTAAAAGCGCGCATGTCGACCATCCGTCCGGTGTTCTACGTTTCCGATGGAACCGGTATCACCGCTGAAACCATTGGGCATAGCCTGCTGACCCAGTTCTCCGGGTTCAGCTTCATTACCGACCGGATGTCGTTTGTCGACGACCCCGAAAAAGCCCGGGAAGCCTGTTCCCGGATCCAGGCGGCGGGGGAGCGGTACCAGGTCCGGCCGATCGTGGTGAACTCCTGCGTGGACCAGAGCCTGAGCCTGATCCTGGCCGACAGTGGTGCCCTGATGCTGGACGTGTTCGCGCCGTTCATCGAGCCGCTGGAGCGTGAGTTGTCCAGTTCGCGCGTGAACCGTGTGGGCCAGGCCCATGGCATGGTCGACTTCGATACCTACCACCGCCGCATCAACGCGATGAACTTCGCGCTGACCCATGACGACGGTATCGCGGTGAATTACGACGACGCCGACGTGATCCTGGTGGCGGTGTCGCGCGCCGGCAAGACACCCACCTGCATCTACCTGGCCCTGCATTACGGGGTGCGCGCGGCCAACTACCCGCTGACCGACGAGGACCTGGAAAGCGACCGCCTGCCGCCACGGCTGCGCAACTACCGGCGCAAGCTGTTCGGCCTGACCATCGACCCGGACCGCCTGCAGCAGATCCGCCAGGAGCGCCGCCCGAACTCGCGCTACGCCAACCTGGATACCTGCAAGCGCGAGGTGGCCGCGGCCGAGGTGATGTTCCAGATGGAGCGGATCCCGACCCTGAGCACCACCCATACCTCGATCGAGGAGATTTCCAGCAAGGTGCTGGCCACGCTGGGGCTGCAGCGCGAGCTGTATTGATCCTTCCCGGGGCGCCCCACTGCAGGCCAGCGGCCGGCACTACCAATGGGTGCTTCAACCGCGCCCTGTAGAGCCGAGCCCACGCTCGGCTGGGCCACCGGGTTCTCCCAGAACAGCAGCCGAGCATGTGCTCGGCCCTACAGCGGTGGCGGCGACCGACGGGTTGGCTGTGGCTCGAGGCGCCCCCACGTTGAAGCACCAACGTGTAGGATCGACCCATGGCCCGAGCCTTGCCCCGCACCGAACGCATTCCCCGCCTGAGCCGGCTGAGCTGGCTCATGGGCCTGTACGCGGAAAACTACCGCCACCTGGTGCGCCTGTTCGAACCGGCCGGACTGGTGGCGGGCAGCTACATTTCCTCGATCGGCGACGGCCTGGATGTTCGTCTGGACGTGATCGAGTGCCACCGTTACACGGTGGAACTGCGCCTGACCTACGACCTGGCCGACCCGGTCACTGGAGAGCCGGATCCGTCGGCCTATGTGCGGCTGTACCGTGACGCCCGCCAGGCCGAGACCACCCACTGCTACGTGGGCCGCCGCTGGCAGGACACGATGGGCCTGTATCCGCCGCCGGCGGAGCTGATCAGCCATCGCATGCGGATGAACACCTTCCTCGGCAAGTGGCTGGAATACCTGGCCGAGCGCGGCCACGGCGTCGCCACCCTGCGCCGTGATCCCGATGGTGCCGGCACGCCCACCGAGCGCCGCCTGTCGCTGGTGCGCTGATCGGCCATAATCCACGGCTGACCTGCCGCTGGATGCTGCCCCATGCCGTATACCCCGATCGTCGCCACTCTGGGCTATGTGCTGTCGCCCGATCGTCGCCAGGTGCTGATGATCCATCGCAATACGCGCCCCGGTGACCATCACCTCGGCAAGTACAACGGCCTGGGTGGCAAGATCGAAGCGGACGAGGACGTGGCGGCCAGCATGCGCCGCGAGATTGCCGAGGAAGCCGGCATCGACTGCACCGGCATGCGCCTGCGCGGCACTCTCAGCTGGCCCGGTTTCGGCAAGCACGGCGAAGACTGGCTGGGCTTCGTGTTCGTCATCGACAGCTTCGAAGGTACCCCGCACGGTGGCAACCACGAAGGTACGCTGGAGTGGGTAGATCTGGACAAGCTGGACACGCTGCCGATGTGGGAAGGCGACCGCAACTTCCTGCCGCTGGTGTTCGACGCCGACCCGCGCCCGTTCCACGGCGTGATGCCGTACAAGGACGGGCGCATGGTCAGTTGGTCCTACAGCCGGCTGTGACCCGGTGAATCGGGGAGGTGCCAACCATTCCGGGGAGTGCCAATCTGGGTTGGCACGCTCTTTTGGTCGATTAATACCCGGGCAATATTGACAGTCATAAATTACCCGGGCAATATTCGCGCATCACCTCTGATGCCATTGCCATGCCTGCGTCCCGACTCCCTCCCTTCAGTTGTTTCGACGGCCATCGCCTCGTTGCCTGCGGCAGCCCGGAAGTGGCGGCACTGGCGCTCAAGCGGCTGCGCGCCGACAACGCTGCCGGACCATTGCTGGTGTTCGACAACGCCACCGGTCGCACCCGCGATTTCGATACGCGCGGCAGTGACGAGGAACTGCTGGCGCGGGTAACCGAAGCGTTTCCCCCCTCTGACGAGGCGGATGCCGAAATCACTGCCGAAGACGCTGCGACCCCGCGTGGCCGTGGCCGCCCCAAGCTGGGCGTGGTCGCCCGTGAAGTGACCTTGCTGCCGCGCCATTGGGCCTGGCTGGCCGAGCAGCCGGGCGGCGCCTCGGTGGCATTGCGAAAACTGGTGGAGGCGGCCAGCCGCGCCGGTGCGGACAAGGACCGCCGGCGTCGCGATGCCGAACGCGCCTATCACTTCCTGCAGACCATCGCCGGCGACCTGCCGGGCTTCGAGGAGGCCATCCGCGTGCTGTTCGCGCACGACCGTGCGGGCCTGGAAGCGGTGCTGCATTCCTGGCCCAGGGATGTGCGCGACCACGCCCTGCGTCTGGCGTTCGACAGCGCTGACGGCTGAACCATCGCGCCGTCGTTGAACGGCGGCGCCACCTGATCGCGGGCCACGGCCCGGTCCCCTGTGCTTGCTTTGCTGGTGGAAACGCCGGGCAGGGCAGCGCCTTGCCCAGAGAACCCCATGAACTCCCCTGTACATCCCACGCTCCTGGTCGCGCCGCCTCTGTGGCGCACCTACCTGGCCCTGCTGCTGCCGATGCTGCTGACCAATGCGCTGCAGCTTGCCGCAGGCACGCTGGACAACATCTACCTCGGCCATCTGCTGGGGACGCAGGCGGTGGCTGCCGCCGCAGCGTTCTTCCCGGTCTTCTTCCTGCTGTTGGCCCTGGTAATGGGCCTGGCGACCGGTGCGATGGTGCTGATCGGCCAGGCCTGGGGCGCGGGCCGGCCGCAGCAGGCGCGCGCTGTGGCTGGCAGCGCGGTGGCGCTGATCCTGCTCATGTCGGTGCTGGTGATGGTCGTGGGCGGCGGTTTCGCTCCAGAGCTGCTGGTGGCACTCGGTACGCCGGCCCCGATCCTCGGCGAATCCATCGTCTATGCCCGTATCCTGCTGCTGGCGGTACCGGTGTTCTTCCTGCTGTGGCTGGCCACTGCGGTGAGCCGCGCGGCGGGCGATGCGAAGACGCCGCTGCATGCGCTGCTGCTGGCCACGGTGGTCGGCCTGCTGTGCACGCCGCTGCTGATCCTGGGCTGGGCCGGCCTGCCGCAGCTGGGCGCAGCCAGTGCGGCAGTCTCGGCGGCGCTCGCCTCGCTGCTGGCCCTGGCCTGGCTGATGTGGCGGTGGCAGCGGATGGGGCACCCGTTGGCACCGGGGCATGAGTTGCTGCGAGCGATCCGTTTCGATGGAGCACTCATCCGTCCGATGCTACGCATCGGCGTACCGTCCTCGCTGCAGATGCTCAGTCTGGCCGTGGCCGAGATCGTGCTGCTGGGCTGGATCAATCGCCACGGCTATACCGCCACGGCCGCCTACGGCGCGGTCAATCAGTTGATGAGCTGGGTGCAGCTGCCTGCGATGTCGCTGGGCATCACCGCCACCATCCTCGCCGCGCATGCGCTGGGGGCGGGACGTACGGCACGGCTGCCCGCCATCGCCCGCACCGGCGTGCTGCTTGGACTGGCGATACTGAGCGGGGTGGTGATGCTGGTTGTGGCGCTGGCGCCCTGGTTGACTGGCCTGATCCTGGCGGCGACCGACGTGCGCGAACTGGCCACGCAGCAATTGCGCACCGTGGTGTGGGGCGTGCTGGCGATGGGAGGCAGTGCGGTGCTGGTCGGAGTGATGCGAGGCGGTGGCACGGTGTTGTTGCCGGCGTTGCTGGGCATGGCGGCCGTATTGCTGCTGGAGCTGCCACTGGCGATGTGGCTGCAGTCCCGGCACGGACTGGCCGGGCTGTGGTGGGCGTGGCCGCTGGGGTTGCTGGCCATGCTGGTGATGCAGGTGCTCTGTTTTGCTCGCTGGAGGCGGGTGCAGGCTGGGTAGTGCCGGCCGCTTGCCGGCAATCCGGAATCGTCGGGGCAGCCGGCCAGCGGCCGGCTCTACCACTCGGTCAGGCGGGCAGCTTCAGCGCCGCTGTGCCAACAGCAGGTGGAAGTGCTTTTCGCGGGTCTGGCCGTCATTGCCGGCCGCGGATTCCCGGTGGCTGCGCCAGGCCGAGACACGGAAGCCCGATACCCGCAGTGCGAGCTCCACCACATCCAGCTCATGCAGTTGGAAGTCGGCAGCGAATGGCAGGCTGCGCATGAAGCTGGCGTCGCCAAAGGCCAGGCACAGGCGGCCGCCCCGGCGCAGTACCCGCGCCAGCTCATCCAGCACCGGGGCCAGGTTCGGCCAGAAGTACAGGGTGTTGACCGCCAGCGCGGCATCCATCGCGGCATCGGCGACCGGCAGCGCATGGGCGTCGCCGTGCCGCATCGCCGCACGCTCGGCCAACCCGGCGCTGGCCAGCCGCTGGTTGCCGGCCTCGACCATGGCGGTGGACAGCTCGATGCCCAGATAGTGGCTGCCGGTGGCCTGCAGCATCAGCGGCGCGAAGGCCGCATTGCCCGGGCCGACCTCCAGGACCTGTTCACCGGCGCCGACGGCCAGCAGCCCGATCGCGGCCAGGTTGAGTGCGCCGTTGCTGCGGTTCATCGAGTCGGCGACCGCCAACGCGGCCTCGCCATGGGGCTGCCGCAGTTGTGCGGCCAGGGTGGGAGCATCCAGCATCATCATCGTCCATTACAGAGTTTCGGACGTGGCGGCGGCGGGTCCGCCGGTGACCATAGCGCCGACCTTGTGGCTTGGGAAGTAGGGAAACCCCGATGCAGGGTGATGAGGAAATGTCCAACGTCGCAGTCGGTGAGATCTGGTTGTCCACAGGGGGTGTGGATTACGCGTGGGCAACTTTGTGGATAAGCCGCGACAGGCGCCACCCCCCTAGGCTGTCAAGATGGGTGGCGAAAAATTCACCGCTGGTGAGGACAGGTGAGGGAGCGGTGAAGGCTGGGTCCTGCCAGCGCTGTCGCCAGTGGCGGCGCTCGCGGTAACCTGTGGGCCTTGATGCTCCGTGAGACCCCATGAAACGTCACTTCTCGATGCTGCGCGAATTCCAGCTGGCCGACTGGTTCACCCTGGCCAATGCTTTCTGCGGCACCGGTGCGGTCTTTGCCGCGATGCGCTTCCTGCAGGACGGCGAGCGCGGCTACCTGCTGTTCGGCATGGCGTTGATCCCGCTGGCTTTCATCTTCGATGCGCTCGACGGGCGCATCGCGCGCTGGCGCAAGTCCAGCTCTACCCTGGGCCGCGAGCTGGACTCGCTGTCCGACGTGATCTCCTTCGGCGTGGCGCCGGCGGCGCTGGCCTATGCCTGCGGCATGCAGGGCGGCTGGGACTGGCTGGTGCTGAGCTACTTCGTCTGCTGCGGCGTCAGCCGCCTGGCGCGCTACAACGTCACCGCCGAGGCGCTGGCCGGCGACGAGGGCAAGGTCAGGTTTTTCGAGGGCACTCCGATCCCGACCAGCCTGGTGCTGGTGATCGTGCTGGCGATCGCCGCCGGTACCGATGCCATCGGCCAGGACCTCTGGTTCGGCCAGTGGCAGATCGGTCCGTGGCAGCTGCACCCGATGGTGCTGCTGTTCGCCCTGTCCGGGTCGCTGATGATCAGCAAGACCCTGCGCATTCCCAAGCCATGAGCCAGCCCAGCGGAGGCCTGTGATGACCAGCTCGGCCCATGACGCCGGCAGCAGCGATTTCGAAGCCCTGGCGCGGCAGTACTTCGGCGCCTGGGGCGATGCCCTGCGCCATGCGAGCACGCCCGGTGCGCCGGCCGGTGACGACCCCGGCAGCTGGCAGCGGTTGTTCGACTGGTGGGGCCAGCTGTTGCCCGAACAGGGGCAGGGCGCACCGGAAGATGCCGTGCGCCGGTTCCGCGAACAGGCGGGCAGCTGGTACGGCACCATGCAGGAAGTGGCCGCGCGTTTCGCCGGCCGCGACGCCAGCAGCGCGGACGTGGCACAGGCCTGGCGCGAGGCGGTACAGGGGCAGGGCGACGGCATGCTGCAGTGGATGCTGCAGGGGGCCCGTGGCAGCACCCACGCCGGCGCCGCCGTGCCCGAATTCGCCGCATGGCTGCAGCAGTTCCAGCTGCAGGCTGGCCCGTGGCTGCAGAGCCCGGCATTCGGCCCGGGCCGCGAACACCAGGCGCGCTGGCAGGCACTGCTGCGCGCACAGGAGGAATACCAGCAGCATTCGCGCGCCTACGTTGATCAGATCAGGCAGGCGCTGGATGAGGCCTTTGCGCTGTTCGAGCAGCGCCTGGCCGAGCACGAACAGCCCGGCACCCAGCTGACCAGCGCCCGCGCGATGTTCGACCTGTGGATCGAAGTGGCCGAAGAGGCCTACGCCAAGGTCGCCATGTCCGAGCCGTTCCAGCAGGTATATGCCTCGCTGGGCAACGCACAGATGCGCCTGCGCGCCGGCCTGCAGCGTGAGGTGGAACAGATGAGTGAACGCATCGGCCTGCCGACCCGCAGCGAGATGGATGCCGCACACCGCCGTATCGCCGAGCTGGAGCGCAGCCTGCGCCGCCTGCAGGCACAGGTGGCGGTGCTGGCTGGAACTGCCGAGGTGGACCCAGTGGCGCAGCCGGCGCCGGCGAAGGTGAAGCCGGCCGTACGCAAGGCCGCGAAGAAGGCCGCGCCGGCAAAGAAGGCGGCTGCGAAAAAGGCGTCAGCGAAAAAGGCCGCACCTCGCACTTCCACTCGGACGCGTGACCGATGAAGGGGCCGCTGGGCTTCAACGCCGATGACCTGATGCAGGAAACCCTGGCCATGCAGCGCAAGCTGATGGAAGGGCTGAAGCTGCTGCCGCAGGTGGAAGACGTGGACTATGGCGTGACCGCGCGTGAGGAAGTCTGGCGCGACGGCAAGGTGGTGCTGTACCGCTTCGTCGGCGAACAGTCACCGACCCGGCGTACGCCGCTGCTGATCGTCTACGCGCTGGTCAACCGGCCGTACATGGTCGACCTGCAGGCTGACCGTTCGCTGGTGCAGAAGCTGCTGGCGCTGGGCCAGGACGTGTACGTGCTGGACTGGGGCTACCCGGATCGCTCGGAGCGCTTCCAGACCCTGGAGGACTACCTGCTGCGCTACATCGATGGTGCCGTCGATGCGTTGCGTGCGCGCAGTGGTGGCCCGGTCGACCTGCTGGGTATCTGCCAGGGCGGCGTGTTCGCACTCTGCTACGCCGCGTTGCGCCGGCAGAAGCTGGGCAAGCTGATCACCATGGTCACCCCGGTCGATTTCCAGACGGCCGACAACATGCTCTCGCACTGGGCGCGGCAGGTGGATGTGGACCTGCTGGTGGATACGCTGGGCAACATCCCGGCCGACCTGATGAATGCCAGTTACCTGATGCTCAAGCCGTTCCGCCTCAATGTGCAGAAGTACGTGGGCCTGCTCGACATCCTCGATGACAGGGCCGCGCTGGAGGACTTCCTGCGCATGGAGAAGTGGATCTTCGACTCGCCGGACTTGGCGGGCGAGGCGTTCCGCGACTTCATCAAGCAGTTCTACCAGGGCAACGGATTGATGAACGGCACTGTGCGGATCGGCGAGGAAGCGGTGGACCTGTCGCAGGTGACCCTGCCGGTGCTGAACATCTACGCCGAGCAGGACCATCTGGTACCGCCGGACGCCTCGCGCGCGATGCGTGGGCGCTTGGGCACGGACGACTACACCGAGTCCAGTTTCCGCGGTGGCCATATCGGCATCTACGTGTCCGGCCGTGCGCAGCGCGAAGTGCCGGCCACGATCGATGGCTGGTTGAAGGCGCGTGACCTGTAGAGTCGAGCCATGCCCGACTGACCTGGGGGGATGATGACGTACCGGATTCTGTTGATTCTTGCGGCACTGCTGGCAGCGCCGCTTGCCCACACCGCACCCAGTGCGGATGCACGGCGGGAGATCGCCCAGCTGATCGCCAGCCTGGACGGCTCCCAATGCCGCTTCCAGCGCAATGGCAGCTGGCACGATGGCAGTGATGCGCGCGCGCACCTGCAGCGCAAGTACGACTACCTGCTGAAGAAGGACATGGTGGACAGCGCCGAGCAGTTCATCGAGCGCGCTGCCAGCCAGAGCAGCATGAGTGGCAAGCCCTACCGCATCCAGTGTCCGGGACAGCCTGAACAGACCGCAGCCGCTTGGTTCGGCGCACGCCTGCAGGCCCTGCGCCACCGCACGCCGTAGACATGGGGGCGGTGTAGAGTCGAGCCATGCTCGACTGCTTTTTCCCGCAGCCCAGGAGAACCGCCATGAACACCACGCCGCGCACGCTGTCGCGTTCGTTGAACGACCGCATGATTGCCGGCGTGATGGGCGGCATCGCCCACCGCTTCGGCTGGAACCCCACGCTGGTGCGGATCGTGTTCGTGCTGGTCTCGATCGGCTCGGCGGCCTTCCCTGGCATCCTGGTCTACCTGATCCTGTGGCTGCTGATGCCGAACGAGGCCGATTGAAGACTGCCCCTGAGCCCTGGCCGATCTGGCTGCGCGCGCTGCAGGTACTGGGCGCGGTGTGGACGTCACCCAATTCCCTGATCGGCCTGATCGGCGGCCTGGCCGGCATGCTCGGCGGCGCGACATTGCGCTGGAGCGGCCGTGACTGTGCGTTGGTGTTCGACCGCTGGCCGTGGGGGCCGGGTGGGGCGATCACGCTGGGCAATGTGATCCTGCATACCGGTCATGATCTGGGCATTTCGTGCCGGACCTATGCGCATCAGGCGGGGTGGGGCGTGGAGCCGCTGATCCGGCTGGACGACCACGAACGCGCGCACGTCTACCAGTACATGGTGCTGGGGCCGCTGTACCTGCCGGTGTACCTGTTGTGTGGCGGGGTGAGTGCGCGGAATCCATTCGAGCGCGCGGCCGATCATTTCGCCCGGTTCGGACGTGGCTGGTGGCCGTAGTTTCCAGCCAACGGCGCAGCTCCTCGTGGCGTGGTTGCGGAATACGTTTCATGTGATCGGGCCGGGCGGGATGGGTTCGCGGGACACGCCGTAAACCCATCCATGGGGGCTCGATGACGCCATCCATGGCGCCAACGGTCCGGCGAACCCATCCCGCCCGGCCGCTGACAGTTCCCGGCCGCGTCCAGCCACGGAAAAGAAAAAGAACAGCAGAAGCGGGTCGCGCGCTGCGCTTGCTCGTGTAGAGCCGAGCCCGCGCTCGGCTGCTTTCAGGCCAGCTCGCGAAGCCGAGCGCAGGCTCGGCTCTACAACAAAAAAGCGGCCAGCCCGGCTGCTTCTGCTTTTGATC